>JADJVA010000009.1 GCA_016716765.1 Bdellovibrionales bacterium
TTATGAAATCAAGCTTAGATCTGTTTTCAATGATCGGCTGTATCATGTTAATGGGTTTAGCGACGAAAAACTCAGTTATTTCGGTTGATTACATCAATCAAAGGCTTCAGGACGGATTGGATTTGACTGATGCAATCGTGAAAGCGGGAACAACCCGACTAAGGCCAATTGTCATGACATCTCTCGCTCTTATCACGGGTATGATGCCAATCGCCATTGGGTTGAATGAGGCCTCCAGCCAGAGGAGATCTTTAGGGATTGCAGTTGTGGGAGGAGTATTTATTTCTACTCTTTTGACTCTAATCGTAATTCCTGCCGTCTTTAGTTATATTGAGCTTGGTCGTCGGTGGATGATTAATAGGGTCGGTTCGAAAATTGTTAACGCAGATGTTGAGACGAAGTGATTTTTTTCGTTGCTCTCATTTATTCACCAAGATCAACACCAAGTCCAAGCCAAGCGCGAAGCAAACGTCGATAGTAGTCGCTTTCATATTCTGCTGGTTCAGTTGAAAGGCCTGAGTTTTGCGAGCCTGCGAGACGCAATGAATCCAAGCCATTGCCCTGTTGAATGAGGTAATCCATTGTTTGAGTGTATAACTCATCCGGGTCATCTATTGCAGCCAAGACAGAAGTTCTAACCGCACTGACTATTGTGACTTCATTTGGATCAAGATCTCTAAAATGTCGATAGGTTAACATGGCAGCATCACCCAATAGATGCGCAATCTTTGCCCTGTTGCCGGATTGAATCAAGTCGCGAATGACTAAGAGATTAAATTGGAGTGCGCCCCTGAGTGAAAGGATTCGATCCGTTGCGTGTTGTTCTCGCAGAGTGTAGGTCGCTTGAACGACATCAGCTTGTCTTTCTAAACTTTGGTGCTCTGGGCTGATGCTTCCATTTTTCCGGGCTAAGGCAAAAGTTGCCCGCCTTATCCGACTAGATATCGGTTCAAGAAAAGGTGCCAGCAAATTAGCTGTCAGAAGAGAAATTTGACCGAAAACGGCCACGGTGAAAGCTGGAAAAAAATCGATGCCCTTATCGTTAACCAGTGCCAAAGTCCCTGCAGTTAAGGCGGAAGTTCCTGCTATACCAGCAACGAGATAAAAATAGCGCTTGCCTCCTGAAAAATTCAATTTCTCAAATGAAGTTTCGATTGCCTTCGTAAGAGTTCTCTCTAAACATTCGTCTCCTTCATGACACTCTTTCAAAATGCGATCACGAATTGAATTCCGTGCAAACAATTGAATGTACCAAGATTTCAAAACGGGCTGCTGGTCCAGCTGTCGTCTTATTTCAAGTTCAAAAAAATTTGATGCCCTGCCATTGAGAGAGCTAGCGCAAGAAGTCTCTTTACCAAAAGACGAAGATCCAGAAAGAAAAATAGCCGTGAGACAAAATCTGAGAATTGAATTTCTTAACAAGCTGGTGGCCACCGTAAAATGCCTCTAAAAAATTTAGGTTGTCGGGTCTGTTTAAATTTGATTGCGATCAAAGTCAAAATTGAAAAGCTAGTTTGAAAATAGACCAAAAAGAAGAAGGACCGAGAAAGGCAAACTTTGGCCCTGATTTTAAATCAAAACTTAATTAGGATAAAACCGCTTTGGTAGGCGTGATATCATACAAAGAAAGTCCACTAAAATAAGAAGTCTCAGCTGATTTTTATGAAGTCAAAGTCTGCTAAAGTATACCTCAAAAAATTTTCTCACCAAATATTCTGATAACAGAGGCAATCATGTAAGGCCCGATAAAGATTTGATACAATTGTCAAAAAATGCAGATGTTTCTGGAGTGTTGGCGCCTCAAGGCAGGGGCCCGAGTAAATGAAGTTGATGCTGTGACTGGACGAACTGCGCTTCATATTGCGGTTGAAAAAACTGTCTTCCGTTGGTAGGAATCCTTCTCAGGAACAAGGCCCGGAGTGACATTCAAGAAATTTCAAAAAACTATACTCCTCTGATGTTGGCGACCGAACTGAACTTGCAGAGGGCCATTCTAGCCATGATGTCAACAGAGACGAGAGGATTGGATAAAGTGGATCATCTCGGTCGCAATCTTATCAACATCGCACTAGACAGCGAAAAGGATCTTGTCGCCGTCTTTTTTCCGAAAAGGGTAAGCCTTCAGCAAGCATTTATCTGGGCTCTTGAGGAGAAACACACTGAACAAATATCCTGGTTCCTCAAGCGAGGTTGTTCTGCGAACACAGTTATGTCCAATGGATTTTCTCCTGATGCGAGCAATTTTGGAGAAAAATCAGGTTGATGTTATTTATTATTTGAGGAATGGGGCCAATCCTAATCTGATCGGTGGTGGAGGAGACCTGGTTTCGACCCATGGAAAGACTCCCCTCATGGTTGCGATTGAGACTGCGGGTGCTGAGGATATCGTATTGGAAATATTGGAGTCAGATCGGACAGATCTGGAAGTGGCCGATCCCCACGGGGAGACAGCCATTTTTAAAGCTTTGAGGACTTTTAACCTGTCGGCCGTGAGAGTTATGAAAAAGAGGGGTGTTAATACAAAAGTAGTCTCGCGCGAGGGGATCTCCTTGTTTCATGCCTCTGTTCAAAGTGGAAAAACGCAAATGGCGCAGTTTATTTGGGAGCTTGGTGGATACAATGTGAATCAACCAGATAAAAAGGGATGGAGCCCCCTCATGTATGCAGCGAAAGAGGGGTTTCTGCCCATGGTAGAGCTATTGCTGACCTATGGAGCGGATCCAGGATATAGATCTCCTCATTTAGGTATAACGGCCGCAGATTTGGCTATCGGAATTCGTCGCAAAGGTCCGAAGGAGCTATCAGTTGAAAAACAGATTGAATTTGATCGGGTTATTAGTATCTTATCAAATGCCATTTCTTCTTCTTCCTCATTTTGATCAGACCTCTTTTAAAAAGGAACCAAAGCCTAGGCATTCTATTTGGGGTCATCCTTAGTTCTCGTCACTTTTAGATTTGTGAGATCCAATTGATTAAGTTCAGTGAGTGCCTATCCGCTAAATTTCCCATCCTGGAGCATTTTACCCTCGATGGCAAATTGGAGATTAAGATTTTCGCTCCATTGCGCTTGAACCCATTCCATCCCTTTTTGGATGTCATCTCCGCCCATTGTGCTAAATGAAATTCGAGCATTTGATAGAATTTCCGATTGGATTCGGGTGGACTGGAGAATTTCCTTGGCTCTGTCTGGATCAAATGGGTAGCAAGAGGACTTTTCTCTGTAATTCTCGGGAAAACTTGGGCAACCTGGTCGGCCGAGAGCAGAGAACAGCCGCTTTAGACCGTCGTAATCAAGTGCCAAAGTCAGGGCACGTCGAAGGTTTGGTTGATCCTTCAGGTCTGGGCCAAAGCCCAAGTAATCAAATCTTGAAAGTGGCAGTTGAAAGAAATCAGATCGTTGGCGATATTTCGACAGCAAAGAAGTGGGTACACGACGAAGAAAATTTAAAAATCCGGTCTCGTAGAGGCGTAGAGCCGTTGTATCGTCATTGACGAAGAGAATTTCTACTTCTGGACGGGCGTCGGGATTTGGGTAGTACGGATTGGGACTCAAGCGAATTGAGCCTGAGGACTTCCAGCTGGTAATTTGGTAGGGGCCGTTGACGATCAGTCGGTTGGCCTGTTGAAGAGGTGGGAATTGCTCCGAAAAAAGAGGGGCTGTCGAAGGGGATGCAAGGCGGTATTCAAATTCAAAATCGGGCTCTGAAAACTCAAACTGCAATGTGAGATCGTCCAGAGCCCTAACTCCCAAATCCTGAGGTTTCAGGTGGCCTGAAAGAATTTCTCGCGCGTTTCTAAGGCTCAACAGCAACTCCGTTTGGGTCGTTTTCAATTCGGGATTCATCAAACGCCGAAAGGCGTGTAAATATTGGTGGGCCGTGACCGGGCTTCCATCGCTCCACTTCATATCAGGTCGCAGAAAGCAGGTGAGACGAAGATCTCCCTGTCGTTCACAATGAGAGGCTCCATCAGGAGTCAAGCCTCCGTTCTTTTTATAGCGAAATAAGGCTCTATAGAGGTTGTGAAAAAGATAGTTTCCCGATGCACCCGAGATTTGGGCTGGATCTAAGCTGATGGGTTCTCCCAATAAATGAAATCGAAAAACGGCCTGCCTATTTGATTCCGCTTTCTTGGGAAAAAAAGCGAAAGAGACCAGCAAAACCAAGCCCAAACCAATTAAAAATTGAATCCATTTTGATGGAAGGAGAGTCGAAAGCATGAACATCTATAACATTGAATACTGATCTGTGGTCTATAATAAAATATTCACGGAAAGGAATCCTCCTGGAACCTCGAATCCAATCGTTGTAGCCTGTGCCGGTTGGATCACGAGAGGTTTTCGAATGCAGCAGTTCTGTCATTTTCTGCTGTTATTTTTAATGAGGTTTTGAGAAATAACATGGAATCATCAAAAACTGGAATTCGTCTTACCCAATCGGTTAAAAAAGGTGGCTGCGCCGCTAAGTTACCTGCTGGGGAATTGAAGCGCATCCTATCCCATCTGAAAATTCGCAGGCCGAGCGAGTTGATCCTTGGAATGGAACACATGGATGATGCCTCTCTTTGGGATCTTGGAGATGGGCGGCTGATGATTAATACCTTAGATTTTTTCACGCCAATTGTGGACGATCCGGCGGATTTTGGTCGAATCGCCGCGGCCAACGCCTTGAGTGACGTTTATGCGATGGGAGGAGCTCCGGCTCTCGCTTTGACAATACTTGCTTTTCCTATGTCTCAGCTCCCGATCGAACTTCTGGAGCCCATGATGAATGGAGCCTTAGAGAAGATCGAAGAGGCAGGAGCGGGCTTGGGTGGCGGGCACAGCATTGATGACGAGACTCTTAAACTGGGCTTTTCAGTGACTGGATTTGTCGATAAATCAAGAGCCTGGACGAACTCTGGTGCGAAGCCTGGTGACGTTCTTATTCTGACAAAGGGGCTGGGCACAGGGGCGATCATTTCGGCCCATAAAGATAACAAGGCAGATGTTTCATGGGTCAATTCAGCGATCGAATCTATGACAAAGCTTAATTCGTTACCGATAATGCTTTCAGACATTGATATTCATGCGGCGACTGACGTAACTGGTTTCGGTCTTTTTGGTCATGCCCTAGAAATGGCACTAGGGAGTCAGGTTCGGATTGAACTGCAAAGTTCCAAGTTCCCTGTTTTGCCTGGGGCTTTAGAGTGCTTGCGTGCCGGTGTTCGAAATCGAGCCCATCGGACGAATAGGGAATATGTAGATCGTTTTCTTCAAACTGCTGAAGGCTTGCCAGAAGAGCGCCTTCTGCTCGGGTTTGATGCCCAAACATCTGGGGGCTTATTGCTCGCCATATCAGAAAATGATCTAGCTCTCGTACTTGATAGAGTCAGGGGCAAGTTCTTTCAATCCCAGTACATTGGGCGCGTGACAGAAATCGATGGAAATACCCAATCGACACTTATCGTTACCGCCTAAACAGCTGCGAGAAGATGTGCTTCTTACACGGTTTTGCAATTATTATATTTTCTGAAAACATGTTGTAAATTCAAACCAGACCTTTCTTAAGGGAAAGGCCAGCATCGTGCTATATGGCTCCTCATTGTAGAAAAATTAATGGCCAAGGCCTTTAAGAGGAGTAACATATGAACATTCGTATTCCTGCGTTTCTTGTTTTATGTCTTGCATTATTTGCGGCCGAAGCTCGAATTCCACAAAATCTCAGGATCGTTCCTGGCTCAGAGCTAGTTGTCAACCAAACCATAGAGGCAGCTCATGACTTAGCCGAGATTCATCGGATTTCCTTTCAGGCTGCTCTGCTTGTCCATTTTGTGAGTGATTTGCAGACAATGGGATCCGATCGCAGGCTGGAAGCAGGGAAGGAGCTAATCGAAAAACTGATAGTGGGATTGGAATCAATGAGAGGGAATGAGGGTGCAGAGTATGTTGAGGACTTAGAGAAGTATTCTGTTGATCATGAAATCTATTATGATGAGGCCATAGTTGCCTTTTTAGTTGACGGAATACCCGGAGATGTTCAAAGCGGAGACTTTTTTGCAGCTCTGGTCCGCCAATTTGTTGCTGATGCCAAATCCTTGATTGAACAGCAAGATAAAGAAAAATTACAAGATTAAAATTTAGAGTAATTAGAATTAGTCTAGACAAAATAGAGTAATTATTTGAAATCACGTTTTGTTCTTTCCTTAAGTCTTCTTGCGTTTTTAACTGGCTTTGGCTTTATTGGATTTTCTCATGCTGATTGGGGCCCCCCAGTCGAAGACTCAATTCAGTTCTATCGAGGAATTGCCAAAAAGGGCAGAGCTCCATATTCTAACAACAACAGCCACAGGGCATTGAGATATTGGTCATCACTTACGTACAATTGGAGGAATCCGCTGGTCCGTCAGTTTTTAGAGAGCAATCTCGAAGTTCTGACTAAAATAAATGAATGTGGATACTGTGATCTAACTCTGGCGGCCTATCTCGGAGGAGATCTCAAAATTCGTGAGAAATCAATCTTCCTCGAGAAGAAAATATACGAAAATGTTAAAGGAACCGAAGATAAAAAAAGGAATTTCTTTCGTGAGAGGATTCACAATTACCTTTACCAATTGGTTCAGCAGCAACAAAATTCGATGCTTCCATATCAGCTTCCTTATGAGGTGATCGGGGACTATTGGCGCGATTTGCATTTTCCTTTTGGGTGGTACGTCGAGGTGTTAGAGGGCAATCTTAACTTTTATCAATCATCAAAAAATATTGAAGAGGCTGTTTCCGGTATTTTTTCATCCTTGCTGGGTGGCAATGAGGCATACAAGCAATGGTGGAAATCGGAGCGCCGTCGAAGAGTAACTGAAACCTTAGCCGCATTGGACAGTTTTGTGAGAGATTCTCCTGTCGCAAATAGCCAGGAAGAGGCAGATCTAAAATTGAATGATCTTCAAAATAAATGGAATCAAACGCGTTTCCTAATGGTTCAGATAGTAGACGAATTGCCTGCGGAACTTCTCTACTCCGGGTATGTGAAGTTGTCCCTGACTCGTGAGTTACACGATCAAATCTCCACCGACATTCTCTATTTTATATCAGCTACAAAAAATCAAAGTATTCTATTGCAAACGAAGAATCTAATTTCTGCCCGCATAGAGGGGAGCGACTCGGTCTACGAAAGAAAAATACGGGAGATAATCGATAGCGGAAATCACCATTACGGTCGCCGTGAGTGGATGTATGACATGTTTGATGACCATGGCTTGGGGGGCGTTCACCGATACCGGAATCCGATCAATGACTTTTACAAAAGACTGCAGGCGCGCAGCACGGATTTTAAAACTCCAGAGGGTAGGAAGAATGTCTTCGTAGACCAGATGATCGATATTTTTTTGAGATTTCGTTTTGAAGGAAATTTGGAATCGAATCGACTATTGGCTCTAGCTGATATCCTGGGAGTTTCCTTTGAGGATCTAGAGATTTTTTTCGATCTTTCCCTCCTTGATCCAAAGGGTCGACTTCAAGGCTTCGCTGGGCCTTTGCTCCAATACTTTAAAAGAGATAAGTTTTTGGAGGATCGTCTCGGACAATTAGAGAGTCAAAGAAAGGAGAAAGCCAAGGAATTTCTAGGTGGAATCCCAACGGACCTCATGCATGAAAAATTCCAGCCAATCCAATCTTATCTCTATAATGTCTATTTGCATTTCAAAGACCCTGAGATTCAAAGTGCCTTCAAAAACAAATGGGAGGCTTTGCGTACGAAAGAAATGTTTCGGCAATTTTGGAAATGGTACACGTTAATGATCGCAGGATCTCAGAATTCTGAATTGAAGCGAATGCTTCTTAAAGAAATTGAAAGTGAACTTGTTGAGACTGAGGGAAGTCAATGGGGTGGTTCTGAAACCTTACCGAAAGACAAAGCTTCTAGGCTAACCGAAGAAATGGATGGATTTCTTAATTACGAATATGGCCTTGTCGAGAATACTGAGAGTGTTAATGAAGTAGATAAGATCGCGCACCTTTTGTCTCAGCTCTCAGTCATGAAGAGAAAGGAAGTTCAGGATGAATTAGTGATGAGAGCAAACCAACAGTCGAGTAATCAGGGACGAATGACAAAAATAAGTTTCTTACGTAGGATTTTAAAATATCTGATGACCGAGGATGAGTATAAGTCTCACTTTTCGAACGATAATCAGAGTGATGAGGATGTCCGAAGGGTCAATTGGTATCAGGAAATTATTGGAAATATTGGCTTCATTGAAACTCTCTTTCAGGAACGATCTGATTCAAATGGCAACCCAAATCAGTTCGAAAATTTGCCAGAGCAGTTTCAAAATATTGAAGCTGAGGTATTTGCTGAACCTGTTCAGAAACTTGTGCTGGAAAAAATGGAAAGATGGACACTCTCGAAGGAGGAAGTTCTGTCTGGATACATCTGGTATCTAACATTGCGTAGCGACAAGGAGGAACTGGTTAACTCTGCTACCAAATTGTTTCGTTTAAGGGTTTTGGGAGATGACTTAGAATTTAACCGCATCTGGGGGCGAGAGGGTGACTCATCTGCTAAACGCTTTGAAATTCTATTTAACCAGCTTATGTCCTCTCGTTTCGGAAAGAAGTGGAATTTAGCGGACGAGGACTTTTTTGTTAATTTTGTTACGAGTCTTCGTTTAGAATATGAATTAATTGGTCCGCATCTCGAGCATGGGTATAGCTCATCTTTGGATCCCCTTTTGAGGAATATTTCGGGCCGAATAATTCATGAAGCAAAGGGGCCAATTTACCTTGAGGGCCTTCCGGATTTGCGAGACCGAAAAAAATTTCTATACGTAAATGGTGGTTATATCGAATTAGCTAACAATTCGACCAATGAAGAGGATCTTAAATCATTTCATTATAATCTCTTTTATGGAAAAGCTACTATCTTAAATGCCGGTGGCCCCGGAGGAACCGTTGTTGCGATCAGTAATGGCCAACAGGATAGAGATGAGACTGGTCTCATTAAGTTTAGTCCAGGCCTGGAGTTAGAAAAACCGTTTTTGGCCGCCACTACAGAAAATCTCAAAATCACTTTAGGAGATATCCAACGCTCGAATCCCTTATGGTTCACAGCTGTTTTTGGTGATCATGGAGGCCCTCAGTCTCTTTCTTTGTGGAATGGAGACTACCTGACAGCTCCCGCGCTCCAAAAAATGTACCGGGAATTTTCTGATCATACTTTGATCAGATCGATTTTTCTTCAGTGTTATGCCGGGACCTTGATTGTTTCGAACGAAAGAAAGCCACCTCCATTTATTTTGGGTCTGCCTAAATTTTTAGATTACCATTATGCTGAGAATCGCTGTGCTTATGCAAATAGCCACCACGATGAGTTGGGAGCGTATTACTCGGAAGGATCTAAGTGGGATGTAAGTAGTTGGAGCAAACTTTTTAAGCTGAAGCCTCAGTTGACTTTGAAAGCCCTTAAGGAATTTATTTTGACAGAGAGTCGAGTTCAGTCGACGCCAGTTTTATCTAGTGATTATTTAATTTATGATGTTGTTCAAACCTTTTGTCAAGAGGCTGAGCTCTTCTCGGAGTTGTCTCGCGATAATGGCGCTGATTTGAGCTCATGGCCAGATGAGGGAAAGAGACAGCTTCGTTTTCTTACATTTCATAAATTGGACCCAACTATCCGAATTTCTGCTCGCGAGGGACTTTGTCAAAGTAAGCTGGAAGTGGAAAGACGTCAGATAGTGGTCGAATATGAAAAAATGTTTAACCTTATCTATCAGGATTTGATGATCCTCGATAATCAGTGGAGACGGGAGATTATCAAGGAGAAATATGAAAATATTTATAATCAAATGATTGAGGGCAATAGACAGCGTACAGAGATTATCGCCAAATATGCCAATGACGGAAACGATTTTGAGGTAATGAACGAAGAAGATCGGCAGAAAGTTCGTGATATCCAAAATCGATATCATTTTCCCTACCAACACCTATTGTTGTCTCTGGACCACAAAAAGGAGTTTGATCTGGTTCTTAACCAAAAGGCGATTGACCATTTCGCAGCAAATCGGGGCAAGTATAGCCCCTTCATTTCCGATGATTTCCTAAAAGTCGATCATTGGCGTCGTGTTATTGACGAAGTTATGTCAAACGCAAGGGGGGCCATGCGTTCAAAACAAATCAGTCGAAAGGATATTGAGAGGCGTATTTATCGGGAGAGAGTTGAAAACCTACGGGTGTTATTTCCCTATCCAGAATTTCGTTTTGTAAAGGAACGATTTGAGAGGTTGCTTGACTGTGAGAATTCTGTTCTTAATTAATCTTTTATATCTAATTTGTTTGCGATTGCGATTGCGATTGCGATTGACTTTGCTTTTGACTCTATTTTTGCTTGGGTGCAGCGGGCAATCAAGCCGTCACCGGGGGACTGTGATGCCGTGGTCTCCCAGTCCTTCTTTTGATTGCGGCATCTATTTATTAAATGGGAAATTGAGAACCAGTGCGAATGGTTTGCATGTATTGGTCATGCGAGAAAAATCGCCTTCAGCCTTTGACGTCGTTCTATTGGGCGGAGAAATGAAAGATGTTTTGGACAGAGAGGGCGCTCACGTGGGGGCTAAGGTCTATTTTCCACAGCCAGTTAGGGATAGTCGAAATTCAGTTGCCTATCTTCAGGGATTCATACAGGGCGACTCTCAACAACAAAATCCGATTGTTCTTTCTCAGGAACCTTGCGGTCAAAGAAGTAAATTAAAAAATAAATAACACACAATAACTGACGAGGTTCCTCTGATACAAAGTAAATGATTCTTAATCACTTTGCTCAATTTTTCCTTTTTCAGGTACTAAGGGGATTTTCCATTTTTTTAATATCATTGCGAGAAAGAGAATTAGAAATAGAAAAAAAACTCCGAGGATACTGCCAAATTCATGAAGACTAAAACCATGAAGTCTTTTAAGTGAGACTCCAATTTGGATCAGTAGGACTATATCGAAGAAAACTCCAAGGGAGGTCGAGGCAAAGAAATGCAGAAGTGGGAGACGAGTATAGCCAAGAGTGATGTTGAGCACCCCGAATGGAATAAAAGGGCTGAGTCTTAAAAGAACCAAATAGAGGAACTTGCGTGCACCTAGCTGGGGGTTAAAGCCAATTAATTTTGATTGACGACCAATTCTGGGAAACGCACGAGACACAAAATTGAAAGCATAGCGTCCTGTTGTGTAACCGAGAGCAGCGCTGAAAAGTGTTATCGCAGAGATTGAAAAGACAGCAGACCAGAATCCCAATAGATAACCGCTGGCGATGTTGATTGGAGTGCAAAAGGGGAGGCTAAAATAGGAACAAATGAGGTGTGCAGTCATTAAGAAGGCAATTGTATAGGCAGGATTTGATCCGGTTAGCTGTGTGAGTGCTTCCAATTGAGAAACAATTTGCTGTTTGGTCTCATCGGAACTCAAAAGCGAAAAACGCCTTCCAATAAAATAGACTGCCAGGCTCAGTAAGAGAGCCAGACAGACAAATTCGGTCGATTTTCTTTTAGTGACTACCAAGCTCGCTTCGTGCCTTCTCTCGATTTTTTAGTTTGTCCATTACGGCCTTGAGAGTGCCATTTGCCTCTGCCCAAATGAGGTTGGTGTCTATCTTTCCATATTTGGATACCTTCCATACGGAAGGGCTCTGTGCGAGGATTCGGAGGGTGGTAAAAAGCCGAGAGGATTTGAGCGCCGCAGATAGAGAGGACCATCGAAATGCAAGACTAATTGTATCATCAAGACTTTCTATGTAATGCCAAAAGTGAGGAGGAACATAAAGGACGTCGCCTGGATTCAACACGACCTCATAGCGATTGACCTTTTTTAGCAACGGATATCGATCAAAATCTGGGGACCTGAAATCCACCTCAGTTTTAAAATAAGCTGTCTTTGTCACTTGTGGGTAAACAAGAGCTGAGTCTTCCATGGACATGAGAGTCCACTTTTTGCGCCCAGAAACCTGAACGTACAGGTTGCACGGTTGGTCAGAATGGAGATGAGTGAAAGAGTTTTTTCCACCTATAAATAAATAGTGGGCTTTTCCAAATGCCGGAGGTGTTACAAAGCTTTCAAGCCAGGAGAAATCAACATCGCTTTTTAGAGCTGGGTAGTTATTAACGATTGGACTAAATCTAAGATATTTATTCCCACTACTGCGAATGTCCTTAATCAATTCGCCAATGGTCATTATATCAAACTTCTTGTTGACTCCGTGTCCCGTGAGGCCTTCCACTTCCACCATAAGGGCATCGGTATTGGAATATTCCTTTTCAAAGAAATCCAAACTCCATTTTTTGCAACAAGGCCAGTTTTTCGCGGCTTCCTTAAACACAACAGGCTGAGATTTGTCGTAGTATCGCGTCAAAAATTCTCTTTTACCCAGATTGTCGATACGCGCGATGGGCAAAACCTTTCCTTCCGGAGCATCCTTCAGTTTTGAATGCAATTCTTCGTAAAAAGCTCTACGCCATGACAAAAATGATTCAGGGCCCGCTGCCAATTGTTGTCCGATAAGCATGCTTGAGAAGTTCACTTTTTGTAGGAATGACAGATCCGAATGTGACATACCAGCTCCTTGTGATCAGAGTTGCAAACCAAAAATGATTGTCGAAAACATAAAAAGCTTAGCTGACGGGTATTGCCTTTGCAAGTTCCTCGCAATATCCTGACACCTTGTGACTGTTTTATTTTTTAATCCACAGCAAGAAATGGGCGGTATTCAATGCCTTTCGGCTTTCCTAAGAAAGCATGGGCATGTAACGCAGCTATTTAATGACCCTAGATTATTTGATAATCCGTGGATACAATTCAAGAGATTCAGTCGGCTCTTTGAGAAATTCAGTATCAGTGAGGGCCTTGTAGAAATTGAAAGGAAAAAGCCTGATCTGATTGCTTTCTCCGCTGTCTCCGATGATTATGAATGGGCTCTGAATTGGTCGAAGCATATAAAATCCGTCTTCGATATCCCCATCGTCTTTGGTAACTGCCATCCAACATTTTTTCCGGAAAAAGTATTAGCGAATTCTTCTGTTGATTTTATTATCCGTGGAGAAGGTGAGCTGACCTTGTTGGAATTGGTCAATGCGCTTGAGTCAGGCGACATTGGTTTTGGCACAATCTTAGGTCTCGGATATAGAGCAAACGGCATTTGCAAAGTGAATCCTATGCGTCCCCTCATTGAGGACTTGGATATACTTCCCTTTCCCGACAAGGATTTATATTACCAGACGATGCCGTATTTAAATCATGGCTATACGACAATGACGGGCAGGGGTTGTCCATATAGATGTACCTTTTGTGATAATAACTCCTCCATTTTGATGTATCGAAAAAATGGAATAAAGCAAAAATGGACTCGTCGCCATAGTCCTGAGCGGGTTGTTGACGAAATTCTTTGGGCTCAAAAACGTTATGATATTAAACATGTCCGATTCAACGACGAGGATTTTAGTTATAACAAGGAGTGGATTCGGCAGTTCTGTGCGCTATATAGAGAAAGAGTGGGGATTCCCTATTTTGCCTGGGTTTACCCAAATACCATCGATACGGAAATCGCTGAAATTTTGGCTGAAAGTGGTTGTGATTCGGTTGAAATGGGAATTCAGTCAGGTTCCGAGCATCTTCGTGTCGATATAATGCATCGTAAAACGAGTGATGCTCAGATATTGAAGGCAATGGAAGCCTTGCGGAATGCAGGAATTCGTGTCACCGTTGATATTATCATTGGACTCCCCTCAGAAACCAAGAACGATTTAGATCGTACAGTGGATTTGGTGCGGAAGGCTCGTCCCTGGCACGTCTATGTCTTTTGGCTTCGTTACTATCCTTCTACTGAGATACTTGACTTGGCAAAAAAGCGGAAACTTCTGTCGCCCGAGCAAATCGAATTTATAGAGACGAATCAATCTTCGCGGGGTCATATTTCTGGTGGCACGGAGCTTGAGAAAAGCAGACTCTCAAGAAGTTATCATGCATTCATCGTTCTTATGCCTCTCATGCCAGATTGGCTAGTTGGTTTCTTCCGCCGATATGATCTCATACGATTTTTTCCGAGCTTCTTAAATCCATTTTTTTTGGTCAATATTACAAAGTCCATCAAGCGGGACAAATACAATGAATTTCGAATTCGGGGGGGGCATATGTTGCTTTGGGAGGTGCCTCGTTTGTTTTTGCGTTTAGTTTGTAAGCGGCCATGGACCTCTTGGAGGAGCTCCGTCGGTCCGATTTTGAAACATGAAGAAGCATGGATTTCAAAAACACATGAATCTTCTTGAGGAAGTCGAGAGGAATAGAGCTCTATCAAAACGATAGCGTGGGAAAAGATGTCAATTAGCCTCGGACGGCTCATAATTACCCTTTTAGCTGCTGTGTTGATCGTTGGCTTGCAATTGGCTTCGCTTCCCATCCTCAGCATTGTCTTTGGTGATATCGACAATCGGGAAAGTTACATTCTATTTGTTCTTTATCTCGGTATGACTGCAGGCCTAATCCCAAACAAATTAACCAATCTTCAGATTTATGTGTTCTCATTTTTTGCTTTCGGATTTGCCATTCTTGGTTGGAATTTGGACTCCATCCTGGGTTTGGCCCTTAAGAATTCACCCTTGAGCTTGGGACTTCTCGCATTTTTCGCGATGGCTCTATTTTGGGCAGGCACCCTCTTGCAAAGGGCGACTTACGGAGTTGGTCTTTTTAAAAATCAATATCGTTACGTAAATATAGCTAACCTCTTGGTATTGGTCGCCTGGGTTGGCTTTTTTCCCGTGCTCGGTTACGACTATTCGCTGATTTTACTTTCTGCACTTATCACACTTCTCGTGTTGGCCAGAAAGTGCTTTCTTAAGGGACAAATCGATGATGGAGGAAGGAAAGTTTCAACAAAAGATTTTGGGGTATTTCAAAACATTGAAACACTGGCTGGAGGGATTGTCTCAGGTTTATATGTTTCCATTTTTTTCGACATTCTTCATATTTTTATGTATCCACTGAAAATCAAGTTTGCCATCTATCTTTTCTGCGCTTTCCTCTTTTTAGGACTTTCCATAAGAACTCAGAAGATTCTAGAGAAATTAAAAATTAGATCCGTCGCCTCAGCCGTTCTCGTCGCTGAATTTCTGTTCATCATGGTCCTGGAATTTCTATTTGGGGGGGTCGGAAATCGTTTCTTTTTCGACCCATTGGCCTTTTCGAGAGAGCTACCTTTGGCATTCAATAACTATCAGTTATTGATCTCTTCCAGCGTGGTATTTTTGATGCTGCCTTACATCATTTTTGCGGCGATCATTCCTCTCCAAGAGAGAAAAAATAGGGGGCTTAATAATCTTTTCTTCTGTACCCTTGGGAACACTCTTGGATTTTTATTTTTTCTTGCGTGTTTAGGTAACCTAACGATTCATAGCAAGTTGGTTATGACGACCATCTTCACTTTCGTGATTTGCTGCTTTCAAAAGAATATTTGGGTCCGCGGTGCCGCCTTAGTTCTAGTCTTGATGATATCATTCCAACCATTCTTGGGGTGGCTCGACCACAGGGTGGTTAGCCAGGGGCTGCGATTTTTTGATATCGATCTTAAGGAGTCAGATTCTAAAAAGGAATTAGCGCTCAGATCAGACGGAGTCTTTAGTTTCGATAGGCACAAGGGACACCAATTGTTAAATTTTAGGATATTTTCTCGTAAGGACCACGAGGTTGGATATATCGCTAGTTATTTCAGGTCAACACGAATGAGACTCGGACTAGGTGGATATAACATTGCTCTCTTCAAATTCCATGACGTCATACGTTCTCTTGTAGCTGAGGAGATGGTTGGAACTAGCACAAAGAATATCCTAGTACTTGGAATTGGAAATCATTTAACCTTGACCCGTTTGGAGAATCTTTTTAAGCGAACCTCAAGGCCGGATATATTGGTTGACGTTGTCGACAGTTTTTCATTGTTCGAGGATATCAGTTTCCTTAATACAGTTGGTAAAGAAGGTGGGTTTTCTTGGCCCAATAGTCAATTTAATGCGATCAATACGGATGCGCTTAACTATCTCTCAACGGTTAAACCGGGAAGCTATGACGTTGTAATTTGGAATTTGACATGGCCTAGTTTTGGAACGAGCGGGAAAATATTTACCAGACAGATGAGTGAATTAGTCGCAAAAGCTCTTCGCCCACATGGCAAATATGTCACAGATGCTTTGGGCAATAAAACCTTCGATTGTAATTTACGATTTGGATTTGCGCATACAATTCAATATCCCATATCCACGTGTTGGCCTTTTTCTTTCCAAGTTAACACTCAGGATCCTGACGACCCAGAAATTGAGAGCGGAATTCTTGCAAATTTCGAAAAGGAAAATGAATGCAAAGATGTTGCCTCACTTAGGCTCGCCAATTCTCAAATCAAACCAAGCCTTGAAAAATTTGGTTTTTCGGTTGACCGAACCTGTGAACCACAAATAGATGTGAACTGGACATCCATCTCAAAGCTGAAGCAGAGTACTCGATTGAGCTTGGCCATGAAAGGGATTGGTCACCCGATTATTTTTTCCCTCCCGTTTACAAATGATAGGGAAGCTTTGGGTACAAGGTTGAGAAATTCTACCGAGCTTTTTTTTGAGATAACTCAAATAAAAGGGTTTTTCCCGATCTATCTTAGTTCAGGAACTGACTATTTCTCTTTGCGGCAGCTTTTTTCGATCATGCTCAGTTCGGAAAGGGGTATATTCTATTTACCTCGTATAGAAAAGTGGACTTCAGATTTGGACTTATTTGCCAACCTGTCCCTCGATGAACTTCAGCCTCTTTACTCTATCGAGCAGCCCGGTGAGGAAGATTCAAAAATACCAGTTCGTAGATATCATGCGTCTGGAGAGACGTTGTCTTCGGATATTCCGGAGAGTAAGCTCAAGAAGAATAGCTGCGATTTTTTTAATCAATACAAAAGGCAATTTGGCATTCCGCCAAATGAGGTGGATTTTCTCAACTACATTGCTTTGCTAAAGGAAGTTCAAAGATTTCTATCTCCGACTGAGGTCAGTCGAACGGAAGGTTTTGTCTTGCGCTACAGTCCGCATTTGAATGAGATGTGTTCTGGTGCTCGTAAACTGTAGGTTTACTTAAACTTCTCAAGGTTAAATTACGTCGTGTAAAATGGATAAAAGACTGCAGCAATCCAGGCAAGTGCGAGAGACACAAAGACTGCAGAGCTGGTTATTGAGTTTGCCTTTCTCTCCAACCTCGCTGCGAAAAATTCAATGATGACAAGGCATGAGAAGAATTGCAGAAGATCTCCCAAAGGAGGTCTGTTGATGTCACGTGGAGGCTGAAGCAGGAACCAAACTGCCAGCAGGAATATCCAAATACCTAGACGAAGTAGGTACGACTGTAAAATCGTTCTACTGATGGTGAGTCGTCGCGTGACGAAGCACAGGGGGTAAAAGGAAAAACTAAATGACCCCCAACGTAGTATCCTAGTTTCTGAAAGAGAGGCGTGAAATAAATAGTGATCAACGTAGGGAGCTGCAAACAAAGCGAGTGGCAAAAATGCCAAAATTCCAATTGAAATCGCCTTTAAGAAGTAATTAGGATTTTTCATTTTAAGTTCTGTTTTCGAGACAACTGAAATAATGGAAATAGAACACAATCCTAGGAAGATGAGGTAGATCAAATATAAACTTTCGCTCGTATTGTGTAATTTTAAAAACGTGATCGATTCAACTCCAAATCGAATGATTAAAGCGGAGACCGCAGAGGCAAAGAAAAGGATTATAAAGGCTGATACTCTCATGCGATATTTAATTGGTTGGCCTTCTCCAAGCTTAGGAATTAGGCCATAAGTCATAAAAATCAATATCAAAAGAGTGAGCATTGCGGTCACTGGAACAGACAAGTGGAATGCAGTCGATTTTTCTGAATTTTCAAATGCTCCTTTCCAATTTCTGTTGATCCAATTTAACACTATTTCAACCACTTCCGAATTGATGATCATGTCAAAATGCGAGATGTTTAATTGAATCTGCTCTCCAAAGTTAGACGAGGGTTGTTTTGTCCTGGCGTGCAATGTCAGTAATTTTGGTCCCCGGTAGATGGTCCCAGCTACATTTCCATCCAAATTAATCAAACCTTTGTCTATATTGGAAAGCTGGGGAGAATTCATGAGAGAGTGACCTATCCTTCCGCCTCCAAAGGAATGGCCAATGAATACAATTTTCTTATTGGAAAGATTCTCTCGATCAATCAAGGCCTGGACAACGGAAATTCCGATGTCAATGTCGCTCCTGTTCTTGTGACAAATGGGCAATTCTAATCCGGGAATATTACATCGGAAAATCATTGAAAAATGGGACTTTCCATGCCCAGGGAAATCAAAGGTATAAGTTCTAATTCCGTTGATGGCCAAGACTCGAGCAAGTGGCGCCATCAATTGGGCGCTACATCGTTTGCCATGAAGGAGAACTGCCACCATATTTGGATTTTCATTATTCTCATTCCGAAAGATTGATACGGTTGACCGATCAGAATTTTTCAATTGTATTTGCTCGATCGTCACCGGGAAGAGGCTCTTAGAAAAGTAAAGCTCAAGGCTGACGAAAGTCACAGCGAGAAAAATCCAACTCACCCAATAGATCCGAGATATTTTGGAAAAAAATGAAATCACATTGAAAGGCCTCAAGTAACATCGAAAAGTGGCTGTTTACATCATTGAATTTTGAAATCCTATTGACACAATTGCAATCTATTCCATATCTTAGAATAAAATGAGATCATCAGGGATGGCTTTTGTTGGCTATTCGATGGCTTTGAAGCCCTGAGATTTTCGTTTCCTAACTCTTGAACTGGATAGTTCAAATGGCAACCGTTTTCACCCATTCTTTTGTTGGCTATACCCTATCTCAGTTGGCTCCAGAGTCAGTCAGAAAAAATAGGAAATTTATCTTTTGGATGTGCTTTCTCCCTATAATTCCTGATTTTGACTACCTAGGTTGGGTTTTACATGTTCCTTACGGTGGCGTATGGGGTCACCGTGGTCTGACGCACTCAATTTTATTTTCATTTGCTCTTAGTGCCCTAGCCTTGGCTAAGATGGGAAAACCCTACCAGATCAACATAGCATGTTTTCTAGGTATTTCTGCTGTTTCGCACGGAGTACTTGATGCTATGACAAACGGAGGCTTGGGAGTCGCATTTTTTTCTCCTTACTCCTTAGCCCGCTATTTTTTTTCTTGGAGGCCCATTGAGGTTTCGCCAATAGGAATCCGCTTTTTCTCCTGGCGTGGATTGGTCGTGATCATAAATGAAATGCAGTGGATTTGGACTCCGTGTCTTATTCTTCTTCTTGCGAGATCGGCAATCACCCGCCAGCTTTTATCCTTTGAAAAAGGGAGAATCAAATAGTCCCCAACTTTAGAAGCTTGGCTTGAGCTGAGTTTTCAATACATCCCAAATTTTTAAGTTTAATCCTCATTTTCCAGAGGGACAGATTTCATATAGTTGGCAAACCAATGGGCTTGCCAAAGGCCCCTCCTTATCGAGCGATTTGAAGTAGTCTGAAAAATATTCCATTACATATTTGTCCTTTATAGGTCTGGACTCCCTGCTGAAATGCTTTTCATTTGCTTCAGTCTTAGCTGCTCCGAGCTTAGCGCTTGGAAAGGTCTGGTCCATTATTGCAGGGAATGTGTGAGTGCCGCCAAAGACAAACATTCTCTCCGGATTTCCAATATAAATAACGGAAGATCGATTATTGATAAAGGACAAGTTCTTTTCATACCACTCTTTCGGGGTTCCCACAAACCGATAGAATGGGTCAATAGCTAGCCATCCTCCCGTTCTGTTTTTGGCAATAGTCACGACATGGTGAGTCCAAGGTCTACCGAAGCTTGGATCGGCTGCAATTTTTCCCACATGAAATAGTTTAAGGACCACGTTTCTGTTCTGGCCCCGCTTTCTCAATTGAAAATAGACATAATCGGCGCGACCATAGCAAAATCCATGTCTTCTCATCTTGATTGTGGAATCAATCGGATCATACTTATCTAGCATTTTTATTCCCACAACCGAATGATTGTAGGCAATTTCCATAATTTCAAGAGCCGTATCTTTGGATATCCCTCCACGAATTTCCTTTCCGACTCTATCGAGAATCTCTAAAGCCAAATTGTTGCGAAGTGCGAGAGTATCTCTGTCAATTGTTGAAAATGGTGATCCTCTGGGTTCCGACCTTAGGGAATCGTCAATATTTTCTGAATAGGAAATTAGGTCGATCAAATTATCTTCAATGTACAATCGAGGAATTTTAAATCGGTGGACTTGTGTCTTTTTATTTCGTAAAATTTCAAGCTCCATCTCAGCATTGAACTTTTCCACAGTGCTGGCAAATGATTGTCCCTTAAGTCCAAGGACTCCGATTGAAATCACACTAACCACTATCGAATTAAAACGACTTACAAGTGAATTTTTCATATCGATGATCTTTCTGGATCGAGTGCTTGGAGGGACTTGGCGTTTTCAAGAGGAACGATGATTTGAAAACCCGGCCATCGCGTCTCTTGCCATGGAGACGTAAAAAACCGAGCTTCTGCACCCAGTCTAATTTCGGTCAGAGATTTGGGACATGGAACTGCAATTGCCTTGGAAAATGGAGCTAGTACCGTTGAATTGAGGAGTTTCCAACCCTGTCTTCGGTTGAATCCTATAGCTTCGGCTAATAGTATTTTTGAGATTCGTTCTCGACACTTAAACTCAACAAATGGAGCAATCCAGGCCGAAGTTCGTTGTGGATCAATCCAAAATGAAGGTTGAGACAAGGCCTCACCAAGAATCGAAACAGTCAAAACTTCAGAATTTTCAAGTGAAGGACTTAACTTCAATAGAAATCCTGCGTGGCAATATGAAACATCTGAACCAGGTTGGCCATCGCAGGAGGAGGTCTTTGCCAGTAGTACATTTGGTTCAACACGCACGATTAGGTCGGCCACGCTGAAGGCATTTTTCAACTGATTTTCCAGTGGAGACTTTGAATACGGGTATCCTGTGTTGTGAAATCGAATAGGAGCCGAATTTGGTATTCTCTCACTCACGAGAATGACCTGCAGGTTTCCAAATCTCGCGAATCTTTCCAATTCCAAATTTCCGTCTTCGATATCTTTCAGAAATACTCTTTCGAGACGGGACTCTTTGAATTCCTTAATCGCATCGAGTCTATCAAGAATACTTTTCGAATTTGAACGGTCTTTACGTGGAATCAAAAAAATGGCGCTCTTAAATTTCTTATCTGGGGTCTTGTAGGTGCACTCTTTTTCGTTCAGAAGTTGCCACGAGATGAAGCTATAAATGTTAATGGAGAAAATTTTTTCCGTCATTTGCTCGGGGGTCCAGCAGGTTTGGTCATGGACGTATTGAAGAGCCGCTCGAAGGTTAAAAAATGATGGCGCGTAGGCACGTCGCTTTTCAACATATCTCGGTACATACAAATATGTCAGTATTCCGGTCAAGAAGAGCGAGGAAAAAATTGGCAATCCCCACTTAAGTGCTTGAACTCGATTCGCCGAAAAGTGGCTCTTTAGAAAAGATCCGATCCAAATAGAGGTTGCTATTTGGAGCGCAAGCATAAAGACAATGCCGTAGCGAAATTTTGAAAAAAGGCCAATTGAAAGGAAAATGGGTGCTGCCACACTTGCTGAAAGGGCAAGTGTCACCAATAGGATTGCGTTAACCCGGGATTGATCTCTTTGAATTTTGACCGAATGAATTTGATTTTTCCATATCCATTTGAAGGGGTGGAACAGAAGAAGGGAGATTGGTACAAAGATCCACACGTTCAATCCCAGTTCAAAAATGCCCGAGGTTACTCCATGAATATTGAGATGAGAAGTCCAAGATTCGATAATTTCATTAACCTGAAAGTTGATCCAGTTTGTTTTTCGACCTTCGCTAGCTGTCGCGTGATATCTATCTCTCAAGTAATAAAGTCGAAAAACGATATAAGGAAGGAACCAAATTAGGCCAAGCAAAAAGACCGTATAGAAATTTCGATTTGAGATCTCTTTGAGGCCAAAGCGTCGGGCCGACAGGTGTAGAAACAATAACAGGCCAACAAGAATTAAGCCGGTTAAATGTAGCTGAACAGTCAGGACAGAGAAAGTAAATGCAAATATTAGACTCCATAGAGATCCTGAGAAGGCAAAGGTCTCGATTATGGCGCAAAGAGCTGCCAAAACAAATAGAATGGAAAAGCTGGGATTCCAAAAATAACTGAGGACGATAAAATTAAAAGGAGAACCAAAGTAATTCAAGAGCCACAGAATACCAACGGTTGAACCAAACCGACGATTGAGAAAAAGCCAAACCGTAGCTCCCCCGAGGGAACCCATGGCGAGCATTCCATACCAACAAGATATCAAATCTCGATTTATCGACAAAAAGCCTGAAAGGAGTAAATAGTAGAGATTTCCGGGGAGGAATCCCCCTCCAGTTAGTTCGGGGCCATGCCATATCAAATGTTTATCCAGTAGTTGGAATGAACGTTCAAGATCGCGTTCCTGGTAGATATAAAGAGTGGCAAAATCTTTGGTAAGGTAAAATAGAAAAGTGCCACCGGCAAACAGACATAGAAAAATGAGAAATTGGCGCGTCCGCCCAGAAAAAGTCGACTTCATTTGAGTGTGTGCCCAAAGTTCCACCAGTTTTGTCGATGGCTTTTTGGTAGTCATCATAAATGCGCTCCAAAAGTATCGCCTGTTACGATCGAGGAGATTTTAATCATTTTTGAGATCAACAAATCGATTGTCACCGGTAATCGCAATTTGAGTCTTTCCTTTTGTGATGAGAGTGTTAGCAACTTCAAACTTCAAACTGGTGGCGCGTGCGGGACAGGGATTCTCAAACCTAAGCTTCATAGGAGCCATGAATGAGTCGTTTTTTGGAATAGACTCTGCGTTGCCGATTTTGCTGAGCAATGGTATTTGGTACGTTCCCAATTTTCCGCAGGAAATTTGCAGTTTTGAGTCAATCCATTGAACAGATACGGGACCCAACGAATTATTTCCAAGATTTAAAGGGGCCCCAAAAAACTCAACAGTTCCATACTTGTTGTTTGCGAAATCGAGAACTACGCCTACTCGGCAAAAGCCAGGATTTACATTTTCACAAAGGCTCCAGATAAGTAAGTATTTATTTTTTGAGAGTTGTATCGTGGAATTGACATTTACCCCTGACTGAGTAGCCCGATCATTTTCAATTAGAAATTGATCCATATGATCTAACCGAGGAGATCTTGCTCGGTTGTGAAAATTTCGAATTGAGCTGCTAGCACTCAGTAAGCGATAGGGAACTAGAACAACACCGAAATTAAAAATGGGATCGTCCAATGTAATTTCATTTGAGAAAATATCCCTCTTGAGCTCAAATGGAAGATTCTGTTCAGCAATCCACTTGAAAATGTCATCTTTGTTATCTTTAAACCCTGGTCGCTCTCTAAAAAAAAGATATCCCGAAGGAACATTCATGGCCTTTAGAGAAGAAGGGTCTACCGAGATTTTATCAGTAGATTTACATATTTCAGAAAAATCAACAGTTTCTTTAATTCGCATTGTTGCGAGCCTTTCCAAAATGTCATCTGATGTCCATCCTGTCCTTTGCTTGATAGCTGCACATGCCCAGCGAATTGCCCTTGCCGATGTATGGGCGTAAATCCGCTTCTCTGCATTGAGTGGCACGGGGCCCTCTAACTCCAAATACGTAGCACGTTCAAGGCTGAAAGCGGACAATCCGAAAGCCGCAGTTATGCTGACCAGATAAATGGCTCGGATACCGGCTGTCGTGTTTGAGAGGCGCCCTCTCAAAACAAATAGGACCAGAACTGAGAAGATGCCAATCACAAGAAGTATCATCATTTCTTTCTCAATGAGAGAGGACTCTCCAAATACCAAGCTTATTAAAGCAATCCATCCCGCAAAAACAGAGAGCTCGCCTCCCTTTGAAGTTTCTTTGAAAAAAAGTTTAAAGAGGGCTGCGCAGAAACAGCCAACAAAGATGACCATAAATAAATGCATGTGAAGGAGATATCGATTCATATACGGATAGGTGCAAAAAATTGATCCAGTACCGATGAGAAAAATGAGGCCGAGAATAAGGAATCTTGTCTGCGTTTGAAGAACGAGATGCTTTTGAAATCTTTTGTAATTAAGCCCTATACTAACGAAACCAACTACGGCCGTCGAAATACTGAACAGAAAAAAGAAATTTGAGGTACCAAAGGTCGTCCATACGCCCTTTAGAAAATTGTATATAAAATCCGTCACTGTTGGTGAGGGTACATAGAGATTAGCGTGCCCTAGAAATCTTTCGTAAACTGTCGTAATAGAATTAATTTGAGAATTTGTAAGGGACCAAATCAAAAAAGGTCCCATTGGCATTATAAAGATGAGAATTCCGGCGAAAAAGCTGAGAGGCTTGAGGCGCGGCAGCCTAAAGAATGGACCAAATAACTGAATAAAAATTGCAAGAGCCATATGAAAGGAGATACTAAAGTGAATCTGGCATCCGAGAGAGCATATAAGACAAAATAGGTACCAGTATGTTGATCGCTTGGAAGGCTTTCGATTGACCCAGACAAGGAATGCCAAGAGCACACAAAGAACGCTGAAAAGCTGCTGATAAGAGGCATTCCAATCTGGAATAGAATTTCTCCTGACCGAAGTAGAATTTAGATAAAGTAGCCAAGACCAAAAACCTGCAAGATTTCCCCAAAAATGTCTGGCGACATACCAAATCACATATCCGGCAAGAGCGGCCATCGTAAGTCGAATGAGCGTGAGGGTCCACCACCCGCCCCCAAGTTCGATAGGAATTGAAGCAAGAATATAGTAGAGGGGGCCAGGAATATATCCACCATAGGTAAATTCGGGTCCATGAAGTACTGGGTTATTCCACCATTCAGCGGCTCTATGAATATCTCGTGCCTGATAAAATGTTGGTACAGTCATGTCTTGTAAGCTAAGAAAAAAAATCAATGAGGTCAGTAGCACAAAGACACCGTATAGTATGTGGATGTGGTCCGCCTCTTTTAAATAATAAAAAAGCGTGATGGCTCGGGTGACGTATGAACGGCTAGGCAGGTAGTCTTTACCGCGAGTCATTTTCGTATGTCCTTTGCGTTTGTAGCTGGTGGCTCAATCAAATCTCAGGCAATGTCATAGATCAAACGAAATGTGGAACATTGACTCGGTGGTTTGAAGAAGGTGAAATCTAAAACTCAGTGACTTGACGGTTTGAGCCGATTGAGGTCTCATTGTCACGAAAGGAAGAATCAGTATGATCAATGTGGCAGCCTATATTCTATTTTGTTTGATAAACGTGCAGAGCAGCTATGCTTTGGATAGATTGTCTTCGTCCAACGAGGAGGCATTTGGTCCTTGGGGGATGGCTTTTTTTGAGGAAGTGAAGGGATTTGTTTCTCCCTTGCCAATGATCCTTGAGCAGAGAGGGCCATCAAAGGCGGGGTTTACCTTGCTCGCCACTGGAGCAGAGATTAGGGCTTTTGAGGAAACTGTTAGAATGATGAAACATCTTCGTGATATTGACAGGCTGCCTATTCACGGCCTTTGGATCGAAAACCAACACATTAGGTTTTCTCCATCAGAAGTTCAGCCGCTTGTTGCGTTGGCCAATGAAGCCGGATTTCATACAATTGTGAGAATTCCTGATGAATCTAGGGTATCCATTCAGGGTTATCTGGGAATAGGAGCAAAGGGACTCGTTGTTCCAATGATTGAATCTCCCAAGCAAATCAAAGAGGCATTTGACAATGTTTATTACGGAGGGTGGAGAGAAATTGGCCTTGAGCCCGACTCAAGAAACCTAAGGGCGAATACGGTAGATGATTATGCTGCCGTTGATAGAGAAAAAATTTTAGCCTTTATGATTGAGAGCGTTGCCGGAGTGGCTCAGATTGAATCGCTTGCGCGAGAAGCTGCTAAGCTAGCAGATCAATATGGAGTGGATAAGAGTCATATTGTTTTTTGGCTTGGGCCGTTTGACGCAAAAAAAAATCACCAAAGGCTCAAAAAAGCTTCTTCTCACGAGACAGAAAAGTGGTGGAAGGCATCTGTGCAAAAGATTTCAAAGGAAGCCTCATCCAAGGGAATCTCAATGGGTGGCAATGTCTATACCCTAGAGGAGGGAATTTCAATGATGACGGAACAGCAGTTTCGAATATTTTCCATTTCTGGCATGACTGGATCTTTCGGAAACCCAAGGGTGCCCTCAACTGGACGATTTTTTATAACCAAGCTAAATACGATTCTTTCCGACTATACAGAGCCAAATATTACTTCTTCGATCACTGGTAAGTAGAGAAGATCCACAATTATCTAGGGAGCGAATCATTTGAGTCGCGATATAAAATATGAAGTATTTATGGGCAACGCTTAATTTTTTGGCCGCCATTTTTGTCGTTTTAATCATCGTAGAATTTGGTTCTGCCTTTTGGTTTTTTGTGGCATCTCAAAACCAGGGTGGTAAAAGATCAATCAACCATCGCACTCCATTGCTTGACATAAGCGACCAAAATCACATTTCTAGGTTTAGGAAATCTGAACTTCACCGAAGGCGAATGGATTATTTTGTTCCAGATCCATTTTTGGGGATTCGCTTTCAGGCTAACGGAGAAGTCTTTGCGGTTGTGCCTGACGACCAGGGCGAAGCTGTCTATTCTTCACATGGTCTTTTGACCGACAAGTATGGTCTGATTTCAAATTCAAGTGACATAGCTGAAAGAGAATATAATTTGGCCGAAATTATATCTGATCCCTCTATTTATCGGATAATTGTTTCAGGATCATCGTCATCTGCTTGGGGGGCTTCCGACAATGCGAGTGCTTGGCCGTCACACCTGAATCGGTTACTAAATGAAGATATAAAATTGCTAAAGAGTCTCGGTTATTCGCGAACCTTTGTTTTCAATACGGGGACCTTTTCCCATACCGTGTCTCAGGAAATATTAAGATTAAGTACGGAGACGAGCTATTGGCGGCCCAATATGGTTATTTCCTTTAACGGTCCTGCGCAGTCTGAACTGGAGTACACGGGAAATGCATTTGATTTTTCAATTCACTGGGCTCTGAAGCGACTGATCTCTCGGTCAAAGATTGACACCATTTTTATGCCTCTAAACGTTCTTCCTTACACATCGATTTTTTTGACAAATCTGATAAGGGGCCCACAAGCTGATATTGTCGGGTATCGCCAGCAGGGATATCCAGTCAGATCTTACAATCAGCTTTATATGTCCAAAATTAGGCAAATGGAGGCTGTTTCAAAGTCTGCCGGCGCTGAGTTTTTGTGGATTCTAGCTCCAATCATGGGAATTTGTCCGGAGGAAAATCTTTTGCCAAGTGAATCTGTCACAAGGGAATTTTTTGAGAAAAAGGTTTGGAAGGTCGATTGGGAGAAATATTTGTCTCAATCAAAAGAGGCCTACGCATCCTTAAGTAGTGAAATCAAAAATGACGATAGTGCTGGAGGCTTTCTTGATTTTACCTGTCTATTTATAGGCCACAAATCACAGGTCTACGCAGATCCAAGACATTTTGCTGACGAGGGCCATAGAATTGTCGCCGAAAAAATATACAAAACCATCAAAGAAAGGGTGAGTTTAAAGCCCTGAAACAAGGCAGCCCTTCTGTCTACTTTTTTACTGTTACTTTTGACTGCACTTTTGTTCCAGAAATCGAGGAAAGTTCACATTCGAGCCTCAGGACACGATCATTTTTAACCAGGTCAATTATTGACCATTCAAGCAATACTGGTGCTTTTAGCTGCGGAGAATAAGCAGATTTGAAAATTCTGATAACCTTGCTTTTGTTGATAACAACAGCTTGAGTATCTACCAAGGTTTGACTGCCAAACTTTGGAACAAATTGCTTTCGCGATGGCCTGACTATCAATGTTGAATCAAGGGTAATATTTTCTTTTTTATTTTCAAAAACGTCAATTGATCCGTGAAAAATCGTGGGAGGAATTCCTATTGAAAAAGTTGGTAAGCGATCAAATTTAAATTTAAATGTTCTGTCCTCCATATTTTTACCTCCGCCTGTCTTTTTTTCTCCCAATCCGAAATAGAACATCCAAATGGGTCCGGTTGAAACATTCTCACCAACCATTGAAGTGAATTTGGCGGTCACGTTTTCGTTCTTTTTATCCATGATCTCCAATTCCATGGCTGGCGTTGCTTCTTTTTTGCATATATATTTTAGTTTTGTACCCGCGTCGGGCAATTGGAAAGTGTGACTATTTGAAGTGGCGATATCTTTGTCGTTCTTAAACCCTTTGAGCAAGCAATCCTCACCCCCGAGAAAGGTATTTTTGGGCCCGACAGCTTGCTTTTTCAAATGTATCCGGTAGGGTTCAGAGTAGCTCATTTTCAATTTTAGTTCCCCTCCCTTTCCATCAATGTTTTTGATGGTTGTTTCGATGGGAATTGCAAAGCCTTGTCCAAGTGCTGAACTCATTTTTTCCTTTGCCATTATCTTTACAGTGGTTTGTGCATCAAATGAATGTGGCGAGTCAGAAAATGTCAGAATCCCGCTGTATTCTCCCGCTTTCAATGAGGCAACCTGCGCCAGATTGCCACTCTTGATGGAGCTTAATCTTGGTACATCACCTGCCCGGCTAAGAGAAGGAATGCCAGCAATATACCCCCAATCTGAAAACAGTCCGCCATCGATATAATCTTGGGGGTTTGTTGAGGCCCACTCCAAAAACATGATCTCATCTTCGGTCGTGCGATAAAAACCGAGAGCTAACTCTTTGGTCTGGGGACCCTTGCAGGAGTAGACAGCAGAAGTTCCGCTCGCAGGAAAACCAGGCCCTGCTAAGACGTAATGAGAGAAAAATACCGAAATTAAGAAAGAAAATACATACCGCAACATCTCGGCTGTCCTTTTTGAGTGTTTATCATCAGAAATGGCAATCATCCATCGGTATGGTAACCAATATTGGAGAGGGAATGCCAGATCTTTTTGGTGGGGATGCAGCACGTGAACACGCGTCTAAAAACCAGACCTTTGACGCGCTGAAAAAATCAGGCCGGTGCCTTAGCTTTCAATGCGGGTTCTGCAGGTTTCTGGCAGGTCTAAAAAGGGAAAAATTCTAGGTGCCGCACATTTTTCTATTTGGATCCCCGAGGTCCAGTCGAATTTGCTTTTGACCCGATTTAAGTAAGATAACAGGGATGTAGTTCAGAATTCGGCCCTCATGGTCCAAGCGAAAACGTCCAAAAAGAGTATCAAACTCTGGGGAATTATTCGGAGTCAGAGGTCTCCAGTCCGAATTTAAGACCTGTAGACCAACTTCCAAAGTTGAAAATAAATAGGCAGAATGAAAGTCTGGATCCAATTTGGTCGACCTCCTAAAATCTGCAGAGAAGGCACAATTTTGATTGGATTTCTCATATGAGACATTTGGATGCCAGAACATGACTCTCGCGGTGTGAGGCCAAATTGCCGTGGGGTCCGAAGGACCGTATGGAATAATTTTGAGCGCTGACATAAAGTGTTTCATTTTTTCCATGTTCTTCATCTTCTGACGAATCGGTGTCCAGATGACTATCCAGTCATTAACGGAAAAGACATCCTGTCCAAGCTCAGAACGTCGTTTCAATTCATCGAGGCTCACCCATTGGATAAGTGGGCCCTCGCCCATTTCGGAGGAAATCAATCGATTAAGTTCTGCCCGGGCTTCCAATAGATATTTGAGTGTGAAGTCAAAAAGGACCACCACTCTTTTCGGACCTGATTCGGTTACCAGTAATCTCTTAAAGACCGTTCGGAGATAGTCCCTAGACCTTGGAAAGACCGATACAGTGGGAAATTTTTTATCGAACTCGGGCGAAGCAGTCACGCAATTGAGATAAAAAGAAGATTTTCTTCTGCGAAGGACGGCAATATCAGAAAAGTATTCTTCTAGGAGATCTGAGCTACATGGTGCAAGCGTCATCGATTCACTATTGATCTTGCTCTTAATTTGACCAAGCGATCCCGCAATTTCCACCTCATTTTTTCGTGTCTTTGACCAAAATTCAAATGATGCGTTTATAAGGAGCTTCTTCTGCTTAGAACTGAAATCCTCAATTTTGTCAGAAACTTCCGTGGAAATTGCAATTGGACAGTACAAGATGAGTTCTAAAAATAATACTAACGAAAGGAGTTTGACTATTTGCAGCCGTGCCATTAATAGCAGGTCCTCATACAAGTCGAACAATGTTCATCGAGATTAAACTTCTATTTAAAATCAAACACAACCCAAATGATCGAGCTTAGTCACGCCCAGGTAGTTGCGCTCATTAGTTACATACAGCGATCAATTGAATTGAATAGGTTTAAATTTGCCCGACTTTCTACTCATTCTTCATTTGGGTACGTATGTAAGCACGCCGAGTTAAACCGATGTCATGGGATTATGTGACGAGGGGCGAGTTTCCTCGGAGGAGCGATTGTTTCAATCTGATACGAAGGGCGACATTGACTTGTGCTTGAGGGATTAATTGCCATTTGGCAGCCTGGGGATCCATCTCCAGCAGGCTTTTCCATTTTTCTGCTTATATAGAAGACGGAGGAGATGTATGATTTTTATAGATGAAGATTTCTCTAAATCGGGTCCTTGTATATTTGTCGGTGTCACTAACTGTTTTAGGTGGGGTCATTTCCTTTCAATTTTGCAGCGATGTAAAATTGCATAGAATAGATAAGGCAAGCGTTCGCACTCAAGGAATTGGTGAAATTTGTTTAAAAGGTCCCTCCAATCTTGAGAATCCTCAGAGAATTATTTTTTTTTTAGATCAATCTGAAAGCATGCAGGGAATTGATCCGGCAAGTGCAAATCCACTCACGAAGGCCAAAAGGGTCGATGCGCTTCGTGAATTAATTGATTTCTATAAAGCTGAAGATAACTTTTATATCAGTTTCGGCTTTGTAATGGATCGAACCGCAGGATTCTTGAGTCATACGGAAGGTTTGAATGGAGTAGGGGGGCAAGCATGTCCCACCCAGCTGTTTTACCATCCCCGAAATCAGGATGACTATGTAAAAATACAGACCATATTGGATAACCAAGACATTTTAAGCCAAAGAGCATCCGGTGGGACTTCCTTTTCAGATTTTTTAGTCGGCGCAAAAGACTGCATTTCTGCGGATATGGCCATTCATCCTGACTCTTCTTACAATGTTGTTTTGGTAACAGACGGACAAGACAACTACTCGTCTATGGATACCTTAAGAACTCTGGTTCAGCAACTCATCACTTTGGGGAAAGTTTCAGGTCAAAAGCTAAGCCAGGCGAATCTTTTCTTCTACCTGATCAATAAGGATCCAGATGTCATTTCCTATATGGTGTCTCTTTTAAATGAAGCTCGAAATATAGGAGGCTATTTAAGCGAAGTCTATCCCTACATTGAAGATGATCTTTCTAAATTGAATTATTTGGAAATGAGGATCTTCAATCGAAAGAAGTATCGCATTCAGAGATTTTTTGCCACAAATATGAATGCGGCAGTTTCTGATCTTGACGGATTCATTATGGCTGATTCGGACGGAGATGGCTTGGCAGACGAGGACGAATTAAATCCTCCGTACGGAAGGCTTGCCACAAGTCCTCGTCATTTTAGCACCCAATTCTCGGTAAAGTCTCAGGATTTGAAATCTCAATGCTCAGACAAGGTTTTTGTTAAATATGGATTTTGTCCGGGATCTTGCTTTTCAGGGGAGGCCTTAGCAGATACGGATAGTGACGGTGTTAGCAATTGTGATGAATCTTCAGAATACCACACGGAAAAAGCAAACCTTGAATCTGATGGCGATGGGATTTTTGATGGACTTGAAGTGAGAATTGGATCCAGCCCATCAGAAAAGGATGATACGGCTGATGCCAGTGGAGATGGGATCGATAACTATCACAAAGCACTCTCTCAAATCAGTTCCAAATTCAACAACAGAGGTGTGAAACACAGATATCTAACGAGAACTGAATTTAATTTCACAAGAGAATTGCAAAATATGAACTGCTATCATCTGTCGGTTAGCGATTTGCCTCTTTTTAACACAGCTGCAGTTTTGGGGAATGATACGACTTCGAATACTCTGACCGAACTTAGGCATGACTCCGGTGGTAATGCCATTAAATTTCTTATCTATATGGTTCCTGAAAATGAGCCAAATTCTAATCCCGAGATTCTAGTTTCGCGCAAACCCCTCTTGTTATACTATCAAGACTTTGGAGAATACGTGCGAAGCTTTACGTCTCTTTCGGAGAGGGATTTTAGACTTTATGAAAAATAGATTTTTTTTGAAGTTTGGCCATCAACAATGGTTACGAAGTTCTAAGAGCTTAGCTTTTAAGCTTTCGTTGAGTATTGCTTCTCTGAGTCTTACCCTTCTTGTCTTTTATAATGCTTGTTCTGAACAGAAGAACGCACCGAAGAGCAATGGCTCCAGGACTGTTGTTGGTCAATCTTTGCAAAAAACAAAGGGAATCAACGTCGGGGAGTCAAGGGACATCTGGGCCGCTAATTTTGTAGCCTTGGGAGCTGAGGGTGATGCCACTTATTTTAATATCTACAAATTGGCATTAAATGTTGAAAAGGGTTTTCCAATAAAGACGTGGAGGCTAAAAACTCCTAGTTTTATGAATAGTGTAAGCGGGTCGAGGACCTTTGTGAGTGAATGGGGCTTGCTAGTGGCTCGTTCAGGTACGGCATCGCGTCCTGATATTGGAGAGCATCCAGATAACGAAGTAACACTTTATTTGATTCCCTCGGATAGTACATTCGATCTCGTTCGAGACCAATCGAGTGGTATCAGAGCCATATTCACAACGGGACCTCGGGTAGATAGTGATTATGCACCGCTTTACCGAGATGAATCGGCTGATATCAAAGGAGTGAAAAATGCTCAACAATGGGGCAGGGCCTCTACTCTCTCCTATAAGGTTACAGTTGATGGGCGGGATTACAAATATATTGGCGTTATTTGGCGGTTAAATCGAACAACTCCCACTCTGCGATTGGAAAGATTCTTATGGAATGAAACTCAAAGAACATTTGTTCGCGTGCGTCCCTATGAGTTTACACCCCAGGAAGATAACGTGGCTATGGCCGGAGTCGGAGTTTATACGGGCGCATTAAATCCTTGTGATCCTCATTTGAAAGTGAATAATATCTGTATTCCAGCATATTATGGAACTCCCTTTGGAGCTGTTTTTGGAGTCAAACTCAATGGCGATGTCCCATCTGTCCAGTACAACGATAGTCAGAAGGGTCCTGTCTTTAATGCGGATTCCTATCGATATTTGCCGCCCAACGTAAGCCCGCGATTTCAATCTACCTCCCATCCCTCAGCAGGAGGAGGAAGATTTGGAAGTATCAACGGAGGTGTTTATTCAGGCGCGGTGGATACAAGTTCAGAAGAGGGTGATCAGGGTGCTGGGTCTTTAATAATTACAAGCCAAAGCAGTTTGAGGAGAGATGAGTGTTGCAGCACCCATGTCGCCTTTGATAGCATGAACGACTTGGTTTTTTCGACATTTCGAGAAAGTGTGCTGTCTCAGCCGCCTGGAACTCCTCCTACCACCGGAAGAAGTATTGTATCTGTCTTTAGGAAGGAGTGCTTTTTTAAGACAGCGGATTGCGGGCCTGATACCAATGGGTCGATTGCTTCAAAAAAGGACCGATTTCGAATTTACGAAGACGTCGGGGCCAGTTTAGGGCCGATTTCCGATCTGGGAAATGGTTGTTTAGCTGCTCTTGACTTAAATCGACCCCTTGAAGGGCTCAAGCAGTTTAGTGGCGTATATCGTATCTGCATCAATGATCCAAAAGATTTGTCAAAGGGTGTGGGTTCCCTGAAAATCGCTGATTTGCAGGGGAACGCTTATATGTATAATGATTTTACAGCTGCCACCCTGTATGATCTTCCGATCATATCACATTTTGACTTCTGGGCTGAGAGTCAACTTCAGGAAGTTAAGAATGTTAAGTTTTACTGGGAACCAAAGCAGGCCTACCCAGTCGAAATGTTTGGCCTCAGGGTGTCTTACCGATGTTATGCAAACGGAACGGTCGTGACTGATAATCTTCCGGCATTCCAGCCCATCTCAAGCGAAAATATCCCAAAGGCATTTGAAGAATCCACGCCATTGGAGGCATGTGGAGGTCCTGAAATTAATCAGGTAGATTTAAAACTCGAAAGAATAGGTCGTCAAAGATATACGCGCTTTCAGATGATAAAATTGTCGTCTGATTGATTTTTAGAAAAGAAACTTATCAAAATCTGCGGGGGCAGGGCATTCAATTGTTTGCCCTTTTATTTTAAGGAAAGAACAATGTAAAAACATTCGTCTCGTTTGATACCGATCCTGAATCATGCGATTGTATTTTAAATCGCCATACCGAGAATCGCCGATCAAGGGATGTTTAGCTAAGGCCGTGTGTTTTCGGATTTGATGTTGTCTCCCAGTAATCAAAACAAATTTACAGAGAGAAAAATAACGATTAAATTTCAGAACTTGGAATTTAGTCTCACAGGAAACCCTATCCCTCACGATGCCCTCAGGATTCCTACGACCCTCAGCTCTGTCCGTGAGCGGGCTGTTCCAAACACCCTCGCAAACAGAGAGTTGGCCTCGGATAATACCAGTATAGATCTTTTCTACCCTTCTTCCTTGAAATTCATCAGCTAAATCTCTCGCGCAATCTTTGTTTAAGGCGATAAGCTGGATTCCACTTGTTTCTTTGTCGAGTCGGTGGACAGGAAATAGAAGAGAAATGCCCATTTCAGTTTCAATTGTTGACAACAAGTTGTCTGTGTCTTCGCAATTATGAACAGATTTTCCAGCACTTTTGTTTACGGCAAGAAAATCATTATTTTTAAATAGAATTTGTACGTTGCTCATAAGGAACAATAAATGCCGCAAATATTTGAATTTGGCAACAAGGGCCGCATTTGACATTTGAGTCAAGAGAACGGCCCTCTCATCTAACCTATCGTTTTGCCCACATTATTATTAGCTAGGAACCGGGCATAAAGGGTAACTGTAACTAAGAAAAAAATTACTTGCAGTCCGGCACATCAAAGGACTTCTTAAATAACAGCTTCTTTGAAGCGGCGTTACCGACGTCGCCTAAGACAGGTATTTCAAAGTGAAGAGACTGCTTGAAGGTCTTCTTTTCCCAGTTAATGCACTCGCCAAGGCCTTTATCAGATCCCAAATCCTCCAGATCGGTACAAACTTCCGTTTCATAGCTCAAAGGTAACCTGATGAGTCTTTTTCCATATCTGACGCATTCCAATTCCTGCACATTTTCTTTGGTTGCAGTATGAGTGACATATGATTCACAATAACTGATAGGTTCAATAGTTCGAATAAAATTATCTTTTTTGCACGTGTTCAGGAATCCGTGGCTATGGGCATAATCGCCAAACCTAGCGATAGGATCGTTGACTGTAACATTAGGCGTACTAACTATTTCACTCCAGTCACTACTCGGGTTAATATAGTCAGCTTGCGCACCTGCGATTATAACGAAACTCATTAAAGTGATCAGCTTTTTCAAAACTCCTCCTCTTTGTTGGTAGTTGAAAGACTAATTCATAAAGAACGTCTATTTGTGGGACGCACTCGGTTGTTGAGTCAATCAGACGGTCAAGTATTTCAATGAAGAAATGAGGTCAAATAAAATTGAAATTTATAGAGAGAAAGATGGAATAAAGGATGAGTATTGAAATTATAATCCTTTCGTATCTGAATTGACGATGTAAAAAATGTATTTACAATATTTGATTAGACAGAAATTGGAATGGTAGGGATCTATCATGTTGATCGGTGAGACAGGCTTAGGCAAAGTCAGAGACTGTTTTCGTGAAATGTTCCATTTGGTATTTTTGCGGTCAGAATTTGAAATAAAATTGATATATTTTTTTAGTATAAGAGCGCCGCAGTTGAGAGAAGGGTTGGTTGAAAAATGATAAAGAGAGGCTCCCTGTTGGTTCGTCTTGTTTTGATGGTTTGGCTTGTTAGTTTGACTTCCTGCCGATGCAATAAACCCGTCATCCCAGAAAACCTACTCATAGAATTCTCGAATCAGGACCTATATGTTGAGGGATCTGATCAAACTTCGATTTTAGCGGGCTCTAATTTTACGACTCGATTTCATGGGTCGGATTCGAGGTTAAAGGTCATCCAAAATCATAACATCGACGAGGCAGAGGCTGAGAGCCGTGCACGAGATCGCATTTACTTCGTAACCTCGCTCTACAAGACTCAAGTATCACCGTATCCGGACCGTCTTTCGAATGTCATTTCTTGTGAGAGTCTTCCAGTGACAAATTCGCGCGAGATTGCTGGAGGTTGGATTAAGCGCGTCCAATTGTGGGCTAATGAGCGATATACATTTGGAAGTTGCGAGAAGGGTCAGCAAACGCAATTAGCCTTGGTGATGATGGTTTTTTGCAAGGAAAAGAGAGCCTATCTTGATTTGGAATACTTCGTGGGAGACAAGGATCATACCGATGCTAATTTGAGTCGGGCAAACGCCTTTGAGTCTTCAATAAAGTGTCGTTGATTGAACCTTGAGTTTGCTCGCTTTCATTTTAGCCAGGTCGGTTTAGCGAGGCTTGGTATTGTTGATCTGCAAAATTCGTCTCTTTAATCTGATCAGAATATTGAACTTAGCAGGCACAATTGATAATGCATAACGTTATTTCGGATAATCAAGATATAGCATTTTACTCTGCGTAAATTCGATGCGTTATAGTTTTTTTGGACCCTTTTCGATTGTCACCACTTGTTGTATTCGATTTCAGCGAATTATCGCTAGATTTGGTCTCTTTTGGCAGGCTTTTGCAACTAACAGCGATACAAATCAAAATCTAACCAAATTCTAAAATGGGAAATTAATGTCTTGATCCTCGCAGAGCATTATATTAACCAATAAAAGAGGGAAAAATTTCATACTAAGGGGGTAAAAGGTGCAAATAGTAGGCATCTTTTTGGGTATTGCATTGACTTTTTTTAATAATGGCGTTTTTGCCGATCAAAAAGTAGAAATCAAAAACAATCGACTTCATGTGGGTTCCAATCCGGAACCATTTCTGTTTGGAGCGGAACTTCAATATTTCAGGCTACGGGCCGGCCACGGTGCGAATATTCCGGCAGATAAAGTTTACCAATTGTGGGAGAGCGCTCTCGGACAAATGCGCAGGGCAGGAATGAATTCCTTGAGTTTTTATATCCCTTGGGATTTTCATGAGTATCGCGAGGGCAAATTTGACTTTAAAGGGACTGTGGACGAGGACCAAGATGGGAATCCAGACTATCCCTCTCGCAATGTTGTCTACTTCATAGAATTAGCTAGAAAATATGGATTCAATCGAATCATGGTTAGGCCGGGACCCTATATCAATGCTGAATGGGGATTTCTGGGTTTCGGTGCCATTCCATTGTGGTTTCATGAAAAATATCCTGATTCCCACATGCGGAATCCATTTGGTCGTCGCACAAAGCTTTATGATTACCACAATCAAGACCTCCTTCGACTGACGAAGAAGTGGTTTCAGGCCGTCTATGATCAGGTTCTTAAGGTGAACCTGGGCGATGACAGTCCGATTGTTTTTCTTCAGTTGGATAATGAAACAAATTTTATGTGGCAATCCATTTACAACCATGACTACAGTCAGGCATCGATGGATCGCTATCGAAAATACCTGGCAGATGAATATTTGGTGATTGGAAAAATTAACGAGATTCATGGCCGAAATTATCAGGATTGGAACGAGGTTTTCCCTCCTGTAAAGCCAGGAAATAATATTGCTGAAGATGCTGATTGGTACCGATTCAATGACTGGAGCATCTTTGCCTACTTAAAAGAAATTCGAAAGATGTGGGAGGCAATTGGGATTCATGAGCCACAGCTTCTCTTCACTCTTGCAGAGAGCTACAACGCAACCGAAAATGGACTTCTTCCGAATTTTAAACTGCGTTCTTGGCCTGGAAAAACAGGAATGATCACCGTCAATCTCTATCCTAAGACCTATGAATCGGGTCAACTATTAAATCTTCCGTTTAAGTCAGACATTGACGTTAAGTCTATGGTGCAAGCAAACAAGTTTTACGTAGGAAATCAAGAGTGGCTATTAGGACCTGAAATTCAAGGAGGCTGGTGGCGGGGAATTGGCGTTTCGGAAGCCGCTCGCACTCAAACCTATTTGACGACGATAGGCCATGGTCTTAAGGCACTCTATGTGTACTATTTTACCGAAGGCCAAAACTGGCAACATGATTGGGCCTATCACCAGATCCGGCCGATCTTTGACAGACTGTTGGCCGATCAGGGGTTTGAATGGGTACCATCCGGGCAGCTGCCAGATTCATTTTGGGAGGAATTGCAAAATCGTGTAGATGACAACATTCTCGTTGGATTTAATGCTAAGGGCATCATATTGGATGGCCCTAATGCCGGCGCAGATTTGTATTTCGATGCTCCACTGGATGCCGAAGCCAATCCTCGGCCGCACTTTCATATTTTGGAAGACATTGGTAAGAAAGTCGCCCAGCCATTTGGAGATTTTTTAGCTGGAGCCATCGAGGTGTCCGATAAGATCGGGTTGTTTAAAGATGTAAATTGTCATGCTCCCTCTCGAGCAGGCCAAAAGGACAATGTGCTATTGAATTCCGATTGGGCTGGAGGATTATTGGGCTTTTTGCTGCAAGCGGGATACAACCCGCTTGTTCTTCATGCTCATTTGCTAAATGAGAAGTCCTTGAAGGACCTAAAGATCATATTCCGTCAGGATTGCGGAGTGAGCAGTCATTTTTTGTCCTCGCAGCTTAAGAATTATGTCTCGCAAGGTGGCGTCCTTGTCAATTTTGCCGAACAAACTTTTCTTGACGAAATAAAAAGCCAGGCCCCGTTGCTTTGCGAGACCAAGGAATTTTCGGCTTTGAAGCTTCAATGGCAGGTTTGCACTCTGGGCAAGGGTTTCATCCTTCAAGTTAAAGATCCTTTTTACAGTCGAGTGAATTCTGACGACTACGCATCCCTAACCAAAATGATAGATTATCAACGATGGATGAAGGCTGAAATACCAGCTTCATGGCCAGATCCACGACTATCTATTGTCGGTGGTGGAGATAGAACGGTGGTTTTTGGTCGGATTTCGCCTTCAAAAAAGGGACTTTGGATTACCGTTAAAACTGGTCAAAAGGCAAAACAGGCTGTTGCATTTCGTATTAGCTCCGAAACATTAGCTGCTGCTGGCTTGGCTCATTCAAAGCTGACCGTTCACAACGTATTGAGCGGCGAAAAAATGAAACAACTCATCAATAAATCCGGAGATATTATCGTCAATATTGATCTTCAGTCTGAGGACAGTAAGGCCCTATTTGTCAGTCAAGAATTATAGAAGGGTAAATACAAATCAAATAACCGGGAGGGTTGTTCTATGCGCAAAGGAATTGTGCTCGTTGTATTGTCACTTTTGTGGTTTGACGCTTTAGCGGGACCTGAACTGCTATCAATGAGAAGGTACTTCGTTTCGACCTACCAAAGCTTAGAGTGCATGCGTGGGCAGGATGGACTCCTCATGGATAAGGTTTTCTTAACTAACGAAAATAAGCCTTGTCCCGTTGTTCGTGCGCCATATGTGGATACGTCGCCCAGTAATATTGGATTTGATCTTCTTGTTCAGGCCGAAGCCATGCGTGATCCCGTTCTGTATCGCCGCGCTCTTGAGAATATTAACACCACTCTGAATACGATCAGTAGAATGAGCTACCATGTCGATAGTGGTCTTCTTTTCAATCGCTACAGGGTCGATGGCACTCTCATTCCAACGGACTTGTTTGTTTCTTCGGTAGACAATGTTCATCTCTATTTGGCCCTTTGGACTCTCAGTCAGCCACCCTACTCATTCGAAGTTGCTAGGCATATTCTGCAACGAATGAACCTTTCTGTTTTTCACGAGCCAAACACGGATCTGGCCTACGGAGGGATTGAATATCGGCATGGTCAATGGAAATTGGTTGGATGGGGATATCGTTACTTGGGAACTGAAGCTCGAACTATTTATGCATTAGGGAGAGCTCTCCAGGTTTTTCCCACCGCACGCACATCCGACAACGTCGTCGCCGAGCTTTTTGTCCATCCTAACTTAGGTGAACTATTTGGACTTTGGGACGGTGGTACGTTCCAACTTCTCCTGCCGGAACTATTACTTAAAGAGAGCCATTTCTCAAAGAAGTTCAATCAATGGTTTCATAACTATATCAATTTCGTCGAAGCCGAAAAAACAAGGAGGGGTCTTGCCGTTCTTCCGGCGCATTCAGCCTGTCAGATCAGGGCCATACCTGATGATTACAATGGACATGTTGGTAGCCTCAGTTTAGTCAGTACATTTAATTTGGATGCTTTATTTCCAGCTCTTCGGGAAATTTGGGAACAGGTCGTCTCTCCTCATGCTTTGTTTCTTATGGCTACCGTTGATTCACAGCGCATATTCCCAGCAATAAGGGACATGGAATCTGTTTCGGATGGGTACAAAAAACTATATCATGAAGAACTGGGCTGGTTGGATGGACTTCATGTGAATGGATCAGCGAATGGGCATATTGTTCCGGCCTTTCTCGCCTTAGATCAGGCAATTATTGCTCTTTCATTGGCTCAATCAATGTCGTCTGATGGTCTACTGAGTTCGGCGCGTTTACTTCAGCAAGACCCGGCTCGCGTTGAGAGGCTTAAAGATTACTATGGGGAAATAGAGCACTTGATGTCTCGCCGCCCTCAGTAGGATTTGATTTAGTATGCAAGTGACTGAAAGACATCTCTATTTGTGGCTTTTTTTGGGTGCTACTGAAAGGATTTGATCAGTTACTTCTTTTCCATTTGATAATATTTTTGCCTCAGATAATCTTGGTATCAAGGTTGACCAATTTCCTTCTTTACTAAAAATGACTTTAAAGAGAGGAAGTGATTCAGCGACCCTTTTTGCATTCACTAGGGAAACCGCATGCCAAAATTTCATTTCCAGATTTTCGGGAAACATTTTTTCTGCCTTTCCATAATGACTAAGAGCTTCTTCAATTTTTTTCTCCTCAATCGCCAAGTCTCCCTGATTCATGTGTTCGTACGCCTTGTGTAAGGAGTAGAGACGTCTGAGTTCCATAATTGGATCTGTATTGTCTTCAACGTGCAGATCAACGAGACGGCCGCTCGCCGATTGGGCTTGTGACAGCTGCCCCGATACAATCAGGATGGCTGCAGATTGCTTCCCCCTCAAGTCACCACCCGTGGCCTGTGCGGCCTCTAATGCTTTGAGCAATCGCTCAGCCAAAGGACCTTTGCTCTCCAGAAAAGCTCTCTCCATGACTTCAGGAACACCTTCTTTTATCATCAGATTTGATTGAACAGAGTAGTTATCCCCGGAGCGATGTCCGGCGAATTTGATGCATGACTTTCCGGAATGGGTGGCAAGGTTTCCCTTAGAATCAAGCATTGCAACTTGCCGAATCTCCGGATGAGGATCGGCAGCCTTTATCGCCTGTAGCGCCTGCTTTGCTGACCACCCTTCTTCCATCAATTTTATTCCACTCGTTCCGTAGCGCGTATCTATAAAGGACTGAGTTGCTACGACACCAACGCCTGCTTTGCCCCAAGGCACAAGTGAACCAATAGCAAACCAATGTGACTGAACAGCCACGCCCATCTCTCCCGTTCGGGGGTCTCGTGCGACAATGGAATAGGTGTGTACGGGTCTCGATGGCCTTGGCCTTTCAGCCACACTGTCTTCAGTTAGAAGCAAAAAGTGAAAGAGGCACAGAATTGAAATATAATAGATAATCCTTTTCACAAATTGCTCCACTGCCACTGGGTTATCAGGAATAATCGAAGGAGACTACAAAACGGCCAATTGTGAGTCAAGTAGGGCTCGCTATGTTGTATTTACAGAATATGCAAGATAAATTACAGGCTTGTTAGATTTCCTCCAAAGTCTTGAGCAATGGTGAATTTCATGTGCGTCACTCGTCTAAAAGCAGCCAATTTTGCCTTCATATTTCTTATTTCTATCAAGTTGATCGCTTGCTCACCATCTCACTCTATTCGATTTCGCACCGCTGAAGAGGTTTCGAATCTTCAAGAAAGGCCTTCGCTGAGGATCTTGGCCAAAGGACATAACCGACGAATTGGCGTGGGAGCCATCAATTCCATATTAAAATATTCTGATTATTCTCGAAAGCTGATTGCGGATGAATTTGACTTTCTTGTCTCAGATTACCATATGAAATGGAAATGGATTCACCCTCATCGTGATTTGTGGAATTTCGATATTTCTGATGACTTGGTCAAATTTGCTCAGTCGCACTCACAGCAGGTGAAGGGACATGCATTGCTTTGGCATCGATCTCTTCCCGACTACGTGAAGAGCAGTCCGATCAGTTGGAATGAGGTTAGAGAGCATATCGAGACCTTAATGATCAGATACAGGTCTCATTTGTCTGCAAATGGAGACAAAACTCTCTTTGCTTGGGATGTGCTCAATGAAGCTATTGGTGACGTCGATAAAAATGGAAAAGTGGCCCTTCGTGAGACAGACTTTAAGCGGTTTTTGGGTGCTAACTATGTGGACAGAGTCTTCGCATTGGCAAGAGCAACTGACCCAGATGCTCTTTTGATCTACAATGATTTTGGCATGGAACTTCCAGGTCCGAAATCGGAATTCGCATTAGCTTGGCTTGAGGAATTGAAGTTTCGAAAGGTGCCAATTGATGTCATCGGTTTTCAAATGCACATTCCGTTGTGGAAAAAGGGGGCTCTAGAGAAATTTGAAGCGAATTTGAAGAGGTATTCAGATCTTGGGTTCCAGGTAACTCTGAGTGAAATCGACGTGGCTTTGTTTTCATCTGAAAAGGAATTTCGTTCGATGAGCGATGAGGAGGTGAATCAACGTCTTGAGCAACAGAAGAAAGTTTATGCGGGGCTAATGAGAATATGTCTAAGGAATTCAAAGTGTATCGGACTCAGTCCTTGGGGACTAAGTGATTCCGACTCTTGGATCAAAAGAACCTTTGGCAAGAGTTACGAAGCGCCCCTGCTCTTCGATGATAGACTCCGAAAAAAGCCGGCCTATTGGGGGCTTCATGAAGCTTTGGAGTCACCTTAGATGACTTGGCATTTCTGGTGTTTTTTGGATCTGATATTTCAGAGTTTCTCGCAATCTTTGGCCACTATTGACTTTGTTTTATTTCCCAGAAGATCCAATATTCGGTTTGCGACCTCCTGTCCTACGTAGCAAGCTCCCTTCTGTGAAAGATGCTCGAAATCGGTTTCAAAAAGATCTTTCAATCTTACTTTATTCATCACATCTAGAATGATTGATCTTGTTGAAAGGAGGCTAGCGGGGGTCGATCCCAATCCTATTTCGAGAATCTCATCTCTCTCGTTTGGATATTGAAGGACTAATACTTTTACACCCTTCTTGTGAGCAAAAGCGACGAGTTCCTTATAGGCATCGAAAGATGGTATGGCGGCTCTGCGTTTTTGGAAAATTCCCTGATTACGAAAGACCTCGTTGAGCATGGAATCGTTGTTAGAGAGGGCATAGAGTGAAAGTTGCCCTTTGTAAAGAGCGCGATCATCGGGAAGTCTCGTGCCTAATTGTTCCATGATTTCTTTGGCTTCATTCATTTTTCCTATCGCAACATAGAACTGTATCAAGGTAATAGTGATCTCCTCGGGAAGCTTAACTTTGCCATAGAGTGATTTTATGATTTCAAAACCCCGATGTACTTGATGTTTGGTAAAATAGCATTTAATGAGAGCGTTAAGCTGGTTTTTGGTAATAACTCCGAGCTGCATTGATTGTTCAAAGAGCGGAACAGCTCGGCATTTTTGGAGGGCATAAACCGCCCAGGATTTATAGACCAAGATAGGGCCAGTACTTTGTAAGCTCTCAGGTAGAGACTCAGCGAATTCAATTACCTTTTTGGACATTCTTAGCCAGGAGAGGGATCTGATATAATCAGAGGCAATAGCTTCATCAATAAGAAATTCCGTTTTCTGGTCAAGATATCTCAGAATGTCTTTTGCCTCTTCATCCTTTCCAATTTTTGCGTAGAAAGAAGCCGCTCTTGCCTTTATCTTGCCAAAAGAAAGAGGGTCCCATGGTAAGTCCTGAAGTTCGTGGATAATCGACAGTGCGGCTTCAGTTCTTCCATTATTTGAAAGAAGTTTAAGGTAGGCCAAACATCTATCTGGCTCCTTCAAGGCGTTCAGCTTAGTACAATCGCTCTTATTTGAATCTGAATGAGAGAGTAAAAGCGAAAGTGCATTGCCAATGCCAGAAAAGCTCTCTCCCAAGCGATCCAGGTGATCAAGGAAAAAGCTTAAAACCCGTGAGCGAGTAATGATGTAACTAAATATTGGTGTCGTTTGCTTTCCAGTTTCTGATTCAAGGTCAGATTTTCCGAGCATAAGCACGATGAGGGCAGGATTGTACTTTTCAATATCGCGACGAATACTTTGACTGACCTCTTCAGTTCTGAGAGCTGCCTTGGTCATGTCGATCAAAGAAATGTTCAATTGTGAAAGACCGCTTGCCATGAACTTTGTTGGATCAACAAAAATAGAATCGCCATAGACCAAAACTTGCGAGTGTTCCTCTGGGAGCGAGGAATGTTTCCGAATCAGAACTCGAAAATACAATCCGAGTTCTGTAGCCAGAAACAGAACAGTCAAGATCAAAACAAATTTAGCCAATTCCTTGGATCTATTGTTTTGGCTAAGTTTTTTCATTGGTCCATCCAATTATTTAGTGAAGGCAAAGCATAGCAGTTCCCTGGATAACGGAAAAGCGCGGAAACAACGACTGATCAAATATTATTGGATAATTTCCATAAGGGGTCTGCCTTGAACTGTATCTGGGATCTCGACGTCCATGAGCTTGAGAAGTGTGGGCAGCTGATCAATTTGCTTGATCGGTGCCGAAAGTGAGTGAGCCCTCCTCACTCCAGGTCCCATAATCAGAAATGGCGTCCAGGTTGCCTTGGTAGAATCCTTCTTTATAGCTTGCTTATAGCCCCCCTCAAGAGGGACAGAAAAAAACGAGAGATCTTCAGTCATGTCCTCAGTCCACCCGTATCCCGGATTATTTGATAAAATTAGATCGCCCACACGGTCCTTTGGCAATTCAAGAACATCCTCTACATCTTCCCACTTGGTTATTGCCCCAAAAGGAGATTTGCCATCGTCATCGCGTACTTGCCCTAACACCTGAATGACTTGCTCGCGAAGTTGGTCATAGTCTGAGCCTTTGGCCCTGTGCCAGTTCCCACTCAAACCCTGAGGCCCAAGAAATATTCCGTGCATTTGCAAAAACACAGCTTGAGATTTCTCCCAATTGACAACAGGCTCTCCCGTGTTTGGTTCTATGGTAAATTTTAACAGACCTTTACTAGCCAGAATGTTATTAATTCGAACGCTTTGATTGAGGACATGTGCTCCGTGATCTGAGCTGAAGACAACTAAGGTATTTTGATCCGAGTTTTTGATTATCTCACCCAACATCGTATCGAGTCTTTTATACATTCCAAGCACTTCCGCAAATCTGCCTTCCCTCTCTTTAGCAGACGCGTGTTTATATTTAGCGCCCATTGGATCAACATACTGAATCCACCATCGGGATGTAAGCATTTGATTGGGATTGTAGACGTCATGAATGACTGCATCCGGGCTGTAACGTGTTATGACTTCTTTGATTGCTTTTGTGTGCCAATCAAATGAAAATCCCATTTCATCCAAAAATGTGTTTCGGTCCTTGGGATAATAAATCAACTGAGGCGGGAAGTTATCAACAAAGTCGACCATAGGACCTATGCTAGCCTGAAGGTCATCCGAAATTTGAGGAGGAGATGTTATGAAATTATTCAAATTATCATAGAGCACGCGAACCCGGAAGAAACCTTCTTTGTTCATTCGGATAACATGAAAGCGCACATGGGATAAAAATGAAATATCTTCGACTTTCAAATTTGCTAAATACCACTTTCCCCAATCACCCGGTTTAAGGTCGTCAAGAATTTCTTTTTTATCATGAGAAAAAAGAATTTTGTCGTAGCCCTTTTCTTTTCCATCAATTTTGTTCCCGTAGACGTAAGCAAAAAACTGTCCTCCCCAATCTTTAATTTCAAACTCGACAGGTGGTACGGAACTATTTATTTTTAGACTCCAGCCCTTTGCAGGTTTTGCATCGACATATTGAACTAGTTTTGGTCCTTGTGTAAAGAGCTTGGCACGTCGTCCTTGTTGGAATTGCAATTTTCCGTCACCTCGAGATTCATAGTTAACAGAATGTACATCGGCACCCCAGCCGCCCCATCTTCCGCGGACGACAATTCCCTTTTCAATTTCAGGAGGTGTTGAGCCCGGAGTTGAAATGATCGCCACTTTTCTCCCTGCGCTTTCAAGCATTGACCAAATAGCCGGGATCTTTCTTGCTACAGACCGAAACCCTCCGACTGAAACCTTATTTAAGGGTTGGCCCTCTGTGTGCATTGGACCGTCAGAAACACCATTTGCCTTTGGTGGCGCTCCGCTCAGCAAGGCAGCAAAATTCACTGGGGTGTGGGAGGGGAAAACTGGTATGGAATAGCCATAGGATCCATTATCCATCATTATCTTAAAATTAGGAAGATCTCCCCGTTGAGCCCATTGATACAAAGTAAATGTGTCGGGTTCGGCGCGCACACCATCAGGAATCAACCAATACAACTTAGTTTTCTCATTGGTCTTTTGAATGTTCTTTCGTACAAAATAGCCCACAAAAAGTGCCAAAATAAGAAGGCCACAGAGAGACAATAGCTTTTTCATTTTCAGAGATCCCCTTCGTATATCTTTTGGAATTATAATTAACCAGTTTAGATACACAAGAAAAAAAATGTAGGGAAACCTCAGCCAGGAGATAACTTTTCAAAATAAGTATTATGTCACTGCATCTCTATCCATTTATCTACCAGGTGGTTTGGCAGCCACTCAGCGCGGTAGATTTGTTTTGAGAACCACTCAGCGCGGGGTGCTTTTTTTGGCAACTCTGCATTTCCATTGGTTGGCCGTGGATACCGCCATTTCCACAATATTTCGCCATTTGAATCAATTTCAACAATAGAACTGTTTTCACATCCGTAGGAAAGAAGGGTGTTTCCGTTGCCTCGCCTATGAACTGATCCGAGCCCCCTGCAACACATACCGCCAACAGGAGGTTCGGTGTAACTCCAAATTACCCTTCGGGATACGGGGTCAATTTCTTCCACATAAGACGCGACACCGGGGGCATGATATTCTTCTCCTCTATGACAAAGAGATATGAGTTCTTCATTTGAAATGGTTGGACTTGTTGCGCTTCGGTTGGAAAATATTAAAATTCGACTATTTGCCAACCAAAGGGCGTTATGAAGTCCGCACTTAGATGCAGCCTGAAAGGCCCATACAACTTTTTTGCTTTCTCTATCGAAAATCAATGTAATTCCGTTGTAGTTGTCTGAAATAAGTACGTTACCAGCTCGAAATTCTGGATGCTCCTTCATCAAATTATTTGGTGGAATAATTTCTACGGAATTGATGTGAAAACGACCAAATGATCCATTTTCAATCGTATCTACTTTGTACTCACTAGGCTCTTTCAATGGCCCATTTATCAATGAAGTAATTTCTTCTAAATGATCGTCAGGACGCCAACGAAGAATTTCTTCGCCAGACTGAGAGATGTTGACAATAGTATCAATTTTAATACGCCGGTTTCGCCTATTTTCAAACTCAAGGTTGATATACCAGATAGATTGATCTATTGGGGAAATGGAAATGTCATGAGATACGAAATTTGGAACTTCCCAAATTCTATTGTAGTTTCTCATCTTTACAATGGATCCGTGCAATTTGTCTTCGGTAAGGGCCGTGATTAAATCTCCATTTTCAAGAATGTTGCAATGCATTCCGATGAGTTTTCGTACAAGGGACCCATCCCTTTTAATGAGAGAACATCCAAGTCCAAAGGACTGAACCAATATGTATCCATCATCTTCGGGAATCTTTGTTTGGTTCCAAACTAAAACTCCGTTTTCTTGTGCGTGTTGTGAGAGCCTTTTTTCTTTGGACTGGCCATAAAAAAATTGAACACTGGCCAAAGCGGCAGATAAAATCAAAACAAATACAAAAATCTGCAGTGATTTTCGTCTATTCTTTTTGGGCATTTGGAATCCATTTAAGCCACTTGGAGCTCGACTCCCTTGGGTTGGCTTCAAGATATCGACCTGTCGTGGCTATGTTTTGATGCCCTAAGGTCTTTTGGACGACGTGAATGGGGGCCCCATTTTCAAGAGCATGGGTTGCCGATGTATGACGAAACCAATGTGGACTAGGAATAGGATCGATTTTAGCTCTAATTGCTGCCATTTTTATGATTCGAAAAACTTGCGTTGTTGATAGAGAGCCGTAAGGCTCTTTTGTGGACATAAATAGAGGGGATTGCACTTCTACTCCTAGCTTATGTTCAGCTCGGTAGGTCCATATTTCCTCTATGATGTCATTAGGGACTAGTAGGTTGCGGATAATACCTCCTTTGCCTAGAATCTGGATGAGAGAGTGCGATTCCTCTTTTCGTCGGATATCTCCAATTTTAAGAGAACAAAGTTCGCCGACTCTCATGCCAGAAAAGTAGAGAAGCTTTATTATTGCACGATTTCTAGGACTTAATTCAAGATCATACATTCTCATGATCTGCTCGTTAGAAAGAATTTTGGACCCAATTCTGTTGGGGACTCTGATTGGAGATAAGCTGATGGCTGGATTTTTCTCCAAAAAACCAGTTTTTGTGAGAAAAGTGAGAAAAGAAGAAAGGGAATTTTTTGTGAGATTTTGGGAAGCGGCTTTGAGGTTGGACTTTGATTTTAGAAATACAACCAAGTGTCCAATTTCTATTTCCTTGAAAGATCGGATGGAATTTTCAAAAAGGTCAAGAAACTCAACCCAAACGCGCTGATAATAGCGCCTAGTATGGGGAGCTTTCTGGTAAAGCCAAGAAAAGAGAAGGCCTTGCTCCTCGCTTGGCATGTAACCGAAAGTTTGGCGGTAATTTTGAATCTTATGGATTTCCCTTGAATCGTGAGAGATCTGTGGGATCAGAAGCTTTGATTGAAGAGGATCCTGGCGCACGGAATCTGATTTTTTTCCTGGCATTTCTGTATTGGTACTCATCCTAATGGAACTCCTTCAGATTGCTCGATATCTGTGCGGAAGGGAGAATTAGCACGAGCATATTTCCTTTTAAATATCATCGCAAGATAGAGAAATAAAAATAGAAAGAAGATTGCGAGGATACTTCCGAATTCTTGGATGTCAAAGCTCTGAAGATTTTTAAGTGAAACTCCAGCCTGGATCAACAGCGCTATGTTGAAGAAGACACCCAGGGATATCGAGGCAAAAAAATGCAAAATTGGGAGCCGAGTATAGCCAAAAGTGATGTTGAGCACTCCGAAGGGAAAGAGAGGGCTAAGCCTTAAGAGAACCAAATAGATAAACTTGCGGGCCCCTAGCTCTGGATTAAACTGGATTAATTTTGATTGGCGGCCAATTCTTGGAAACTTATGGGAGATAAAATTAAAGCTATATCGCCCTGTCGCGTATCCAAGACCGGCGCTGAAAAATGTTATGGAAAAGATCGCTAAGATAGCAGGCCAAAATCCCAGTAAATAACCACTTGCCACATTGATGAGAGCGCAAAAAGGAAGGCTGAAATAAGAGCAAATGAGGTGCGCGGCCATTAAAAAAACAATTGTAAAAGCTAGATTCGATCCGGTTAGCCGGTTGAGAGCTTCTAGTTGAGTGGTAATTTGATGTTTAGTGTCCTCGGAACTCAAAAGCAAAAAGTGTCTGATGATAAAGTAAAGCACCAGACTCAGCAAAAGAGCCTGGCAGACAAATTCGATATGTTTCCTTTTTATGACCACTTGAGACGTCTTGTTCCTTTTCTCGATTTTACAGTTTGTCCACTACGGCTTTGGCTGCCATTTGCCTCGGTCCATTGGCCAGGGAGGTGGATGGCAACTATTCCCTAGCATCGCAAAGGAATGTCAGGCTTTCAACTCATCAATTGAAGAAGATTCAACGCAGACGCAAAAAAGTGCGGAACGGACAATAGGTGCGGGATCAATGCCATCACGGATGACATCAAAATCTCAGAAACAAATTGCCGGAGAACTCCGAACTCACTGAAGATAGATCCAATTTTCTTCCGATCGGTTCGTCGATTAGCAATCTCGGTCAGTTTTCCGATAGGAGATGCTGAAGGGGCCAGATCTGTTCAGATAATTTGACAACATCCACATCAAAAGTATAAACGGTAAGAGATTTCTCTGCCAAAACTTTCGACAAAATAGAGGAAAATGGACGACGACCCCGGTGGAAAAACTGAAGTGAAGTCTCATAGTCAAGTTTGGGGTTAGGTCCTGTTGTGACTCATCCGCACCTTCGCTTTGAGCTTCGAGGCGGACGTGATGCGAGAATTGCTTGTTTCGTATGACTTTCCGATAAAATCTGATTTCGATCCAGCGGGAGCGCTTTTGGAGTGGTTTTTGCGTGCCAAGTAACGGAGGGCATTATGGAGTTGAACCCTGGTGAATTGGATTTAGGTAACATTAATGGTCTTCGCGAGCAGTGGGCAGAATTTGATTCTGAATTGCGGAAAGAGATCTTTTCAAGGCTTTCGCGTCCTGATGCTGAGGAGCTATTTCTAAACCTCTCCGTTGACGATCAGTTGGAATTGATCGAAAACCAGTCTTTGCTTGAGAAACGTTCCTGGCTTCGGCTTTTAGCTCTAGACGATGCGGCTGATTTAATTCAAAAATTTTCAAAAGAACAGCAGGCCGAAGCGCTCAACGTATTAGATAGTCACACTCGGAGGGAAGTCATGGGACTTCTTGCCTACGAAGAAGACAATGCTGGGGGATTAATGAACCCTCAGTATATTCGACTTCGACCCGATATGACGATTGACGAAGCAACTCAATATCTTCGTGCTCAGGCTCGCACGCCTGTGGAAATCATCTACTACGCCTATGTTTTGGATTCCGAACAGAGGCTGAAAGGGATCGTGTCCTTTCGTGATCTCTTGATGGCTCCACGTGAAAAGTTGATTAAAGATATCATGACATCAGAGTTGGTCACTGTATCCGAAGACATGGATCGAGAGGAAGTTTCTCGAGTTTTTACGCAGACTAACTTTGCGGCAATTCCCGTTGTCGATAGCAATCAGCGAATGAAGGGTATAGTCACATACGATGACAATGCGACAGTTGTTCAGATTGAGGCAACCGAAGATATTCAAAAACTTGGAGGTATGGAGGCTCTGGATGCGCCCTATTTCAAGGTGGATTTTTTGAGTATGATTAAGAAGAGGGCGGGATGGCTAACCATCCTCTTTATCGGAGAGATGTTCACGGCCACTGCAATGGGGTATTACGAGGATCAAATTCAAAAAGCGGTTGTTTTGGCCTTATTTATTCCCTTGATTATCAGTTCAGGGGGTAATTCTGGATCTCAGGCTTCGACTCTTATTATCCGCGCATTGGCTTTGAGAGAAATTCGGCTAAGAGACTGGTGGAGGGTGTTGATACGAGAGATCGGCTCAGGCTTGACGTTGGGGGCAATTTTGGGAGCCATCGGGCTTTTGAGAATCACCCTCTGGCAGCATTGGAGCCCCATTTATGGAGAACATTATCTGCTTGTGGCATTTGCAGTTTCTTCAAGTCTGGTAGGTGTGGTGCTCTGGGGTACAACGGCGGGATCTATGCTTCCGTTTCTTTTAAAGAGATTGGGCTTTGATCCTGCCAGTGCTTCTGCTCCATTCGTTGCGACCCTCGTGGATGTTACAGGTCTTGTGATCTACTTTACCCTTGCGAGTCTTATCTTAAGCAACACACTTCTTTGACATGGCCGCGTCGAAAAGCGAATGACCCGATAGCCTAGGGCACTTGGTTTGCAGAGAAAGTTCGCTCGTATCATAAGCGAAAATATTTAAGACGATAATGGCAACTGGGGTCAGGAGACTAAGAAATGGTTAGTATTATTAATCGTTTAGCAATCATTATTTGGTGTATTACTGCTTTCAGTTTGGCTGAGGCAGCTTCGCGCTGTCAAAAGAGATTGGTGCACGTTTACAGTCTGAAGGCATTGGATTCCATCTGGAACGAAGCCGAAGCTGGAAAAAATTCATTGGTTCATGAAAAAAGAAACGCAGTTTTCGGCTCTGGAGAAGAACTTAAATCGGTCTATTTACGAGCGGTGGATTCTGCCGAAGTCAGAATAAAATTGAGGGTTCAGGCTATTTTAAACGAAGTTGCCAGGGGAGGCATTGCGAGTTTTGGAGGAGTAGACGCATTGATTGTAGGTGCCGGCGCTCAAACGTCAAATTTAGTCGGTGGGGCAGTTGATGCCTTGCGCACTGTGAGAAAAGATGAATCGGGAAAATTGGGAACCACTGGCGGACGGTTTTCAATTTCTCAAACAACCAGATTTCCCAGGATTTTAGTGGCAAGTCCGGATGGGGTGGCACCGGCATTGAGGCTTTCGCCATCGGCGACCCAGGTGCCAGTTATTTGGCGCCGCGGCCAATTGAGAAAGATAGAAAGTGGCAAAGATCCGTTCCCATTTCCAGGATCGCCTTTCAGAACGGCTGATTTACTCGGCTTAAGTGAAAAAGGGACTGGATCTGATGTGCTCCCTCGTTCGGGCTTCATTTCGCCAGGAGTTTACGAGTCGAAAGGACATAAATTGCCTGAGCTTAATCCATGGCATCCATTGTTTAGGCGCGACTATCCATCTGATAAAGGGGAGTTTTCGGCACCTGAGGCGGGATTGCTCTTTATCGATAATCAGCGGCTATATGAACAAACGCTACTCACTCTCGATGAATCGGGTATTCCACTTTTGGATCAAACAACCGTAACTTCTATTTCATGGGATTTTAATTCACAGATTGCTCAGGTGGTAACAGGCCAAGGTCTTACGATTGAGGCTCGGTCTGTGATTTTGGAGACAGGCTTGAGAGTTCCCAGAATTCCATTTCAAGATTTGAAAAGCCGTAGACTTTTGGGCCGTCAATCAACAGATTTTAGAACTGGACAAATGCCGTTGTCCTTTGGAATTGATTCAGATGTTTATTTAGCAGCTCAGCAAGAGGGAAGATCCTTTCTTGATAGGATTCGAACAGAAAGAACACTGATCATAGGCGACGGAAGCGAAAGCCGAAATTTGATTGAGTATATTTTGGGTCTTAACCCGAGAAAACCAGAAAGTGCGGGCCTGGCGAATTTGGGTCAGTACAAAGGTTCTATCGTTTGGGCTGGGAAAGTATTTGGAAACGAGTTCGGTTTTCTAAGTGACCTTCGCCTTTCTTCTGGTTTGGCGAAGGTCAGGGGCGAGCCTTTGAATTACTCGCGGTACTCAAGGTTGGCGGGCGCAATTGAGACTAATCAGTTGCAGCCGATTTTTCCCGACGTAGAGACCGTGAGTCAGCAGTTATTTGGTGGATATATTGTTAAATTCTCTGATGGCTCAACTGGAAATTTCGACAATGTTTTTGTTGCGGCAGGGTCTGAAGATCGAACTCCGGATGTTCTCAGAACTATTTCACACGGCGCAAACCTTGTTCCAGTGATGGGACGTATTCCTTCGGATTCTGAAAGTGAAAACCACGGCAAGGAAGTTCAAGTTGCCGCTCAGGTCGAAATACCGGTCAATGGGGGCGAATTCCAGTTATTGCCTATTTACTTGGTCGGTGAGGCTATGGTTGGTCACATTCCTCCTGGATTAAATGAAAATTCGGAAGCAGTCGGCCCGTACCCCGATAGTTTTGTTGACCCCAACAGGTACTCGCTTGCAAACCTCGCTTACCGTAGCTGGCAATTTGGAAGAAAATGGAGTCTCCTTTTAAACCAACCGAGTTCTCCCTGAAACGAAATCGAGATATTTTTGAAATATCTCCCCAAAGTGACCTTGAATAATCGGTCCTTTTGTTAGAGAAGAGGGAGTAGCTCAAAAGGGGTTAAATGTGAGGTCTTTGGACCTTTCCTTTATTAACTAAAGGACGAGTGAGGTCGTGAGAGTTCTTCATATTGGCAACGAAAGTTCATGGCGCGGAGGAGAGAATCAAATTCGGCTTTTGATTCAGGGACTCAATGCAGCTGGGATTGAGAACTATGTCGCCTATCCCGCAGGGACGCCAGGGTACGAGCGTCTGAAATCATTAGCGCATCGTGCTATGGCACTTCCATCAAAAAATCCACTTAACCTTAAATCTATCCTTCGCCTGGTTATGTTTTGCAGGAGCAACAAGATTGATCTGATTGATGCTCATTCTTCAGGCGGCCATTCATTGGCAATGTGGGTCAAGAGATTTTCTCCCCAGGTGAAGCTGGTTGTTCATAGACGGGTTGACAATAAAATTAAAAGAAATTTCTTCTCTGGTCGCAAATACAGAAGTCAATTGGTGGACGAATACATTGCAGTTTCCGAATGCGTCCGAAAGATCCTTATTGATTACGGAGTTGCGGAGAAGAAAATTCATGTCATTCGTGATGGTGTTGACCCCTCTCCATATGAAGAAATTGATAAGAAAAAGGCACGCCAGAGTCTTTTGAAGACTCTTAAAATGGACTCCGATTCTGATATCTTTCTCATGGGAAATGCTTCGGCCTTGACCCATCAAAAGGGGACAGACACCCTGTTGAGGGCCGTGAAGCACTTGAAAGAAGAGGGCCTCCATTTTCATTGTATCATCGCCGGGGACGGTGTCTTAAGAACTCAGCTTGAGAAAATGGCTCAGGAATTGGGGGTCGATGACCGGGTGACATTTCTCGGGTTTATTGATTATGTTCCTGAATTTCTTTCTGGTCTTGATTTGTTAGTTATGCCCTCAAACAATGAGGGACTTGGTAGTCTACTGCTAGAGGGCTTACTGGCCGGCTGTTTTGTTGTGGCCACTTCAGTGGGGGGGATACCCGAAGTCATTAAGGACAGCGACATTGGATTGCTTTCTCCCAAAGGTGATGCACAGGCCCTCGCCCGAAATATCATGATGGCAGAATCTCGTAGACAGTCTATGAGATCTGGAAGAAGCTACGTGCTAGAGAATTTCGATTGTCGAAAAATGGCTCTTGAGACTCACTCAATCTATTTGAATCTCGTTGGTAGTCGAGTTTAATATGGCCACAATTTCAGCAGTGATCATTACAAAGAATGAAGAGAAAAACATTTTTCGTTGTCTTGATTCTTTGCAAGGCCTCGTCGATGAAATTATTGTTGTTGATTCATTTAGTTCAGACGGCACACCACAAATTTGTCGCGCCTTCTCCGGCGTTCAATTTGTTCAGACGGAGTGGCAGGGATATGGAGAGACAAAGAACTTCGGAAATAGCTTAGCTCAGTCAGACTATGTTTTATCCCTTGATGCTGATGAAGAGCTGTCACCCGAATTGCGTCAGGAGATCCTCCAATTAAAGCCACAGCTTTCGGGTGTTTTTGCCTTGAATCGGTTGACAAATTATTGCGGGACTTGGATTCGCCATACTTCGTGGTTTCCCGATTACCAAATGAGGCTTTTCCCTCGCCGGTTGGGTCAATGGAACAAATCTATTGTTCATGAACATCTCATTTTTACTGAACCCTTGGAGATTAGCAAGCTCAAGGGGCTACTGTTTCATTATTCCATAGTCTCTCTTGAGCAGCACATCCTGACAGTAAATCGTTACACAACTTTGGCGGCTGAAAGATTGGTCGAAGCCAAGGGACGTTTCTTTCTTTTTAAGGCTGTCACTCGTCCAATTTTTCATTTTTTTAAATGCTACTTTCTTAAATTTGGTTTCTTAGATGGATTTCATGGTTTTTGTATTGCTGGAATTTCTTCGTTTTATGTTTTTTTGAAGTACATAAAAGCTTTTCAAATGAAGAGAGAAAGAGGCTCTAGATTGCAGTGATCTCTTTTATCGAAAATGGGAGTAAGAGTGGGGGAAGCAGAAGACTCTGGAAGCGATTTTGATTCTAAAACAGGAGATCGGGTCTCTCCAACATTTTGCGTTTTGCCTTGGGCTCATCGTTTTACAAATATCGGCGGTGAAGTGCAGGTTTGTTGTGTGAGTGAGGAATACGATAACAACAACAGAGACGAGAATGGTCACAAAATTAATGTAAACAGGATTCAAGATGACGAGATTCTTATGAATACCGAGTTCATGAGAAAGCTTCGTGTTCAACTCATGAAGGGAGAGTGGCCTCGCTTTTGTGAGAGATGCAAACAAACAGAGAAAGGCGGAGGTTTTAGTCGTCGCCAAATTGAGAATTTTGCAAACAAAATGTTTATCACCCGAATGATCAATGATACCCAGCCGGATGGAAAGACCAAGGTCAAAATTAGATCCGTAGATTTTCGTTTGGGTAACACGTGTAATCTGGCCTGTCGGATGTGCAATCCTCGTTCTTCCTCCAAGTGGATCAAGGATTGGCCAAAAGTTGATCAAAACTGGTTTGGTAAATCTGATGAGGAATTGGATTCATTCCGTCGGTTCAAATATTATGAAAACCCAGAAGTCTGGGGGCACTTTAAAAGGCAAATACCTTCTTTGCGGCATCTTCATTTTGCAGGTGGCGAGCCAATGGTTGTTCGGCAAATGCTTGAGGCAATGAAGATGTGTGTCAGCGAAGGTTACTCGCGCAGCATTTCAGTTTCGTATAATACGAACGTGACGACAATACCTGATGAAGTTAAAGAACTCTGGCCAAAATTTCATCGAGTGCGTGTCTACGCTAGTATCGATGCATTTGGTAAGTTAAATGATTACATTAGACATCCATCAAACTGGGAAACTATCAGAAACAATCTGAACGACTTGGAAGAAAATTATGATAAATATCGAATGGGCCACGTTATGGTAGCATGTACCGCTCAAGTCTACAACATCACGCAGGTGCACCACCTATTTAAATATTTGGGGGATAGTTTCGAACGTGTGATGCCAATTCCTCAGTTATTCAATCTTTACCATCCCTTTCACTATCGAACTCAGATACTTCCTCCCCAGCTCAAAGCTTTGGCTAAGAAAAATTTGCTAGAGGCAAAATCATGCGCTGAAAAGCTGATGCAGGATAGACCAGTGATGAGAAAATTTCTTTGCTATTTGAACTCAGTGGATGAGGCCATTCATTTTATGGAGATGGAGGATCGACAAGATTTATTGCCAGAATTTCTGCGTGCGGCGCTGTCAAAGGATAAATTTCGCAAAGAAAATCTGTTTTCCTTGCTGCCTGAATTCGAGCTATTGCGGAAAAATCAGCCCTCTCAGAGGGAGCAGAACTCTTCCGCCCCTTCCTCATGCCTCTGATCGATGTGTTCGGTCCTTCCATTGTTGGCGTGAGGCCATGTTCTAGAACTATCGAATAATCAGAAATACATTGGAGGCTTCGGCAGATCCTCCGCAATCGAGCTGGCGCACACGTACGGTCGTCGGCACTCCAGTTTGAAAATTGCCAGATACGTCAATGTAGGGGACTAGAGCTGTTCCACCACTTGCGTAGGATTGGAAATTATTAACAGGCTGATTGTTTACAAGTATCGGTCCAACCGCAGTCTTGTTGCTGTTGGTCCATGGTTGAGCATCCGCCGTTCCGCGTGCGAGTCTTTGTGGACTCGATCCCTGTGGAGTGAACTCAACGAGAAAGAAGTTGTCAATTTTAAGTGGAGACATAGATCCATCTGCAGAAGCTGTGCTCGATAAAGAAACGATTCGAGGACCATTAACCAAGAAAGTCAGCTGACTCTCGCCCATAACAAATGGGTGAGAAGGTGTGGCCGAGTTTGAATTGTGGTCACGAGAAAGGACATCCATGGCGCGAAGCTCACCGGCAGATCCAGACGAGTGATGATTGACAGCACTGATTATCTTTTTGTAGTAGCATTTACCAGTTTCAGCCAAGGAGGGAATGACAATTTGATTTGCCGTAGTGTCAAGCTCCACAAATTCCCGGCATTCGGTAAATGCTGTATTTTGACAAATTCCGTCCACGATACTTTGTCCGGGAGGGCAGCCTATAATGAAACTCACTGTCTGAGATTGAGACTCATGGCCAAGCCTGTCGGTGGCTTTGATGTAAAACTGGTAGATGCCTGGAATTAAATTTGCGTACTCGATACTAGTGAGAGTGGTGCAGTCGGTAGAAGCCAGATCTGTCGTCTGATAGGCTTTGTAACAAGTGGCATTCTGCAATCCAGATCCGAGGTCTGAAATGCGAAATTGAATATTTATTTTCTTGAGCTCATCTGATTTGGTCGAACTGACAATATTAATAACAGGTCCTGAGGCATCAACTGTGAATGGGAAATCAGGAGCTTTTTGTTCAAAACCATTTCGATATGCCGACACGCGAGCGACGTAATTGCTTCCGTCAGCTAGCGAGCAACTCGGAAGCGCTGCTATCAGCGAAGCTTCTCCGACGACAGCGAGAGGTCCACAAATCGTGCTAGATAAATCGTTGGTAAGAACGGATACCTGATAGGATTGAGCGCCTGCCGACTTGGTCCAATTTATGTTTGGTGAAGCAATGACTGAGAGATAATTATCAATTTTCGTGTCAATTCCTCCGGTGATACCCAGTACAGTGAAAAGACCAGAAGGCTGCGTGTCGACTATAAATTGATATTCGGAGACAGCGGATTCCCAGCCAACTTTGTCGATGGCTTTGACTCTGAGAGTGGGGGTGCCGTCGCTGAGGTTGTGTACGAGTGCCGGAGACGAACAGTTCGAGATTTCAACATTATCAAGGGAGCAGTAAAAGCCCAGAATACCTGCGCCACCCTGATCAGCCCCTTGAAAGGAGACGGCGCCTGCTTTTACAGTCAATGGTGAGGTCAAGAGAGGCGCAACTATTTGTACCGTTGGCGGCGTGAGATCTATAAACCAAGAATAGAGAGCCAGTGCGGATCTATTTCCCGCTTTATCAGTCACGTAGAAAGATAGCCCTTGCGAACCCTCGGCCAAATTTTGAATCTCTGTTTGGGTATTGCACTCAACGAAAGTGGATGAGCCAGGATTTTGGCAATAGAGTCTATCAATCCCGCTGACTTCATCAGTCGTGTGAAATAAAAAGCTGGCTATAGCTGTATTTTCCAAGTTTCTGGGTCCGCTTGAAACCTGAATGAGGGGGGCTTTACGATCCAATACAATAGCAGCACTGATACAAGAAGAAATGATGCCAGTGTCTCCCTTGAGAATGAGATAAACTTGGCTGCTGCCATCGATATCAGCTAGTGACCAACTAATCTCTGGGGTGAAGTCTTGCCACAAGGCTTTGTCTGGATCCGGGCACAGCCCATTTTCCAGTGCCATAGAGATTGCTCCTTGGGCCATGATCTCAAGAAGCACCTGTTGGCTGTTCGTGAATTCTGCGCTCTTATTGATAGAGAGAGCCCCCTTAGGAGTGATGTTTCCAAAGTTTGCATTAACGGCGTTATAGCTTAGAGGAATGCTTTGAAAATTAACATCCCCGCAGTTCTGAAACAGAAATGGAAGAGGGATTAGAATCAGTGCGACGGTCAGTTGCCCTCTCAATCTCCAGATCAAGTTCCAAATTCTCTCAGAATTATTGCTCACGCCACCACCCCCACTTGAACGTGATTGATGCAATGTTTATTCCGGTGAAGAGTCTGATCTCAGTTGGCTACAAAAGAAAAAATCTTTTAGATTTCAATAAGATCGGATCAATTCTCTCAGCGTCAAAATGATCCGTTTCGCTTTGATATGGACAACTTTTAGATCTTGTCTAAAAGCTCGTCTTTGATTGATTTTCCAAATTTGAGACTTCATGCGGAGAAACTGCTTGGGCCTTCTTGGATTTACTGCGAATCCAGAGGTAAATCGTCAAACCGACGATGCCTCCAAGAAGACTACTGATGCTCTGAGCCAGAATGAGCTTGCTCATGACCCATGTAATAGCTCCGTCGCAACTGACGCCAATTGGGACCGGCGGACTGGCATACCAAGAAAGAAACTTGGGGGACAGCCAACTGCTTATGCAGCTAAATAGAAAACTCATCGAGAATATCCAGACCATTGGTTTTGCCATAGTGTGAGTAATATTTGTGATCTTTCAGGAAAAGGAAATAGAAATATTGAGGGAGTGAAATGATTTTAATGATTTTTTTGTCGAACTTGCTGGAATTGGAAAAAATGGCTTGTAGTTTGAGAAAAGCTGATTGGTATAATCTCAGGCAGAGGATTGAATCGAGCGTTATATGCAGGGTGGGTGGGATTGATGACAAAAATGACAAAAAAATTGAGTGTTCTGTCAGCGGTCGCTTTTTTTACTTCTTTTTTGGGTTTTAAGAAGCCTGCGAGTGCCTATTTTGAACCCGGCAGCAAAGTCCCAGGCAATCAGACCATGAATGGAATAGGGCTGGATCAGTACCCTCATTTTGAAAAGAGCTGGCAGCTAGTGACGGTAAGGTACAGGGAAGACAGTGGAGAATTAAGGTTTATTTATGCAAACGAGATAGCCTATAAGGCCATGCAGAGTTTTACTCCGATTTATCCAGACGGAGCCGTATTCGGAAAAATTGGGTTGATTACTGAAGATGACCCAAGCTTTCCAAGTTCAAAAACTCCTGGTGGCTCTAAGAGGTATCAGTTCATGGTCAAAGACAAGAAGAAATATGCGTCGACCGATGGTTGGGGTTACGCTCTTTTTAATTCTGAAGGACAATTGTTTGATGAGGATCCAAAGGCCAAGACAGAAGGCTGTGTTGCATGCCATAGACTCGTGCCGGAGCGAGACTATATTTTTGCGCGCCAAATGGTTTTGGGTGTAAATCAGTTAGGTGCGGTTAAGGGCCATGCTGCAAAAAATATTGATTCCTCCGTTTTAAACAATTCTAAGAAATTAGAAGAGAAACAAGCGATTGAATTCGAGCAAGCTTCTCGCCGGTCATTGTCAGCCGAAATTCAGAAGCAGATGGGAAAATATGATATCGCTTATTTGGTAAAAGGTGAGATTCAAAGGTCAGCCTTTTCGGGCACCCTGGATGAAATTGTTCCTGCACTCATTAAAAAAGCAATGAGCCATCAGGGTCCAGCCTTACTCGTCGCTAATAACAATAATTTTACTGCTGTGGTGCCAGTGGTGAATGGAGTCCCTTGTCAAAATAAAATTCAAACGCGCCTCTTGATTCATGTCACTTACAATTCAAAAACTGTTAGACATTCTGAGATTTGTCAGTAGCGGTCATTACATATTTTGGCTTTTCTGCTCACGCCTCGATTTTAACCGACGATTAGATTTATTGTATTGATTTTTCAAGTTTAAGCAGCACTTCCATTTGCGCCTGTTGAATCTTAAATAAGGAGCTCATTTGTTCGGAGATGAGAAGATCCAACTTACGGTGTAGATTTCTAACTTCCATTTCAGCCTTTAAATTAATCATATAATCACCTCGAGCCCGTCTCCGATCCTTTTCTTCCTGTCGATTCTGACTCATCATGATGACGGGAGCCTGAATGGCCGCAAGACAGGAGAGAACTAAATTAAGAAGGATAAATGGATAGGGATCAAAAGACTGACCTCTCAAAAAAATAATGTTAAGAAGAATCCAGCCTGATATCGCTATAAAAAAAATAATGATGAAGATCCAGCTGCCGCCAAACTCGGCCACCCTGTCAGCCAGCATCTGTCCAAAACTCAATTCTGAATCATGTTCAATTTCAAGCAGACGTGATGAAAGTAACTGTTCTTCTTTGATAGCATCGGTAACTAAATCGGCTAATCGTTGTAGCTGGAGGCTTTCTTGCTCTACCATATCTCTTAGTTCCATTAGATCCTCGCTATCTACATAAGATATTGTCTCTGATTATTGTTCGGTCTTACATAATAAATTCCAGATCTCAATCATAATTTCTAACACAGCTCTCATTTGTAGAACAGAGATTCTGGATTTCGTGTAATATGGCATTTTCCATTATCTTGTTTCCCAAGTCGTTAAAATGACAGCAGTTGTCAATGTAGAGATCTTGTAGTTCATTTTTGAATATCCACATGAGATTTTTAACAGGCAGTCCAGATTTGGCCAATTCATCAGCCGCATCGCTCAACATTTTCATTCTTGGATTGAGAAAAGCCGCCCATGACGGATTGATGAAATTTTCAATTTCCCTGTTTGAAAGTGGTTTGGCCCCCTCTAGGTATTGGTTAGGTTGAACAAACGATATGTATGGGAGGTTTCTGCTTCGTGCGACCAGGGCCGATAGGGATTGATACTTCTTCCAGACGGCAAGATTCTTTTTTCCGATAGATTCCACATCATCTGGAGATCTCATCAACTTTCGCCCTTCATTGAGTCTATTTCGATTCAATCTCTCGAGACGACTAAAACTATTAAACAGAATATTCCTTAGGTTCGTCCAGAAAAAATAATAGGAGCGACTGCTTGAGAGATATTCGAAGCGCTGGGGCAAAAAATTGATGAGCTGGTATAAAAATCGAACTGCCGATTGTGCAGCAGGTAGGCCATAATTAAATGAATTTTCGGAAAAGTACCGATTCCAAAAAATGGGATATTCAAGCGGAAAATAAAAATCGTCGTCATGGCTCATCAGTTCATTGAATCCATCAATATTGATAACAAGATCTACTTGGTCAATAAGGTAGCTTAAGATAAAAAACTGCTGTGGCTGCTTATATCCTCCAGTGGCTAGGTTTAGGAGTCTAACATCCAGATTTTCCAATCCAGCAATTCTCTGCTTTAAGATCGTGTCAATATGAGTCCAATCGCCAAATATCTCCGCAACTGAGCCACCTAATAGAAGAATTCTAAACTCATTATTAGGGTGATGTTCTCTTAAGTCTCCAATGAGAGACAAATTCTTTTCACGCATAAATCCAAACAAAGGATGCGGCTTCATGTCCTGGGCCCATTGGAGGATTTCCAATTGACTGTCGAATTTGTAAGTGTCTGTGTGGAAAACAGTCAGCGGCGTCCCGAGGTATTGGGAGACTATTCGAGCAACACCTTCACCGACAGCTAAAGCTATGATCAGGACCAATGCAGAGAGGCAGATCGAACGTACCATCCTATAAATCCTAACAAATCAATCAGAATTTATGAAAGGGAAAAATTCGGTAAAGACCAGGCTAGTTTTCGAGCGCCCCTGCATTGATCCAGTCTCTTAGTGCGTTCAGTTGACTTGTATTTAATACCGAGCCATTCAGAGGCATAGCCTGAGAGAAGCACTGTGTGTAAAGCTGACTCGCTTGGGCATCTCCGGCGGTGACCTTTCCGGTGCTGACTGTGGTGCTGTAATTTGAATAGTCAGTTTGGGGCCGTCGCGCACCGGGGCGATGGCAAGACAGGCACTTTGGAACCAGAATATTTTGGTGAATATAAGAAAAAGTGGCTTTTACAGATGGATCGCTCTGATCATCTAAGCTGCCTAATTGTCGACTCCAATCGGTAATAGCGGATCTTAGATCGTTGGATAGGTTGATAGGGATTCCCGAATGCCCGCCTGAAATCTTTCTAACTAACAGCGACTGATCAGGAGAAGGAAGGTTTACCAATTGGGAGTTTAGGAGCACACTGTGTGACGACCCAGGATCGTTGACTGCAAAAAGTGGACTCTGTTGTGTCCCATGGCAGGCAGCACAATTACCGGAGACCAAAGGATAAAGAGTTTGCGTGTATATGCTGAGCGAGGACTGACTGGTTTGGCTCAAACTCTTATCGTTGTGAACTGGTGAACAGCTTTGGTACAAAGATGAAAAGCTCAAGATGATCAACACAACGAGGGCTATCAATTTTAGTGTTCCACTCAAGTATTTCACAGTGGCTCCCATAAATGACGGCGAATCATCAAAGGAAATTGCCATCTCAAACTCTATCGGACATGAGGGCTCCCTCCTAAAGTGCGCTTCCACTAGTGGATACAATGGATTGGGCCTTTTCAAAAATAGGTGTTGAGTTTTTAGTCAGTCGTTGGATTTTCTCAAATAGGGTCAATTTTAACTTCAACTGGACGGATTCAGATAGGCATATCCGTTGCAATTAAACCGGAGAGTATTGGGAAAAATGGGAGAACGATTGATGTTCCTGATTGAATTTCTAATAGCTAAATCACTATCAAAGTCAAGATTTGGCTCATTAAATCTAATTTCACAGGCATCTCTGGTGGTGATTTTGCTTTCTATTATGGCATGCAGTCCTGCCCTAAAAACCTCTTCCTCGCTCAATCTTGACGAATCAGGGAACTCATTAATACCCTCGAGCGGGTTGAAACTTGAAAATGCCCTCGACGATCTTCCTAAAAATCAAAAGTCACTTGATGTCATTTGCGCTAAGTCAGGATCTGATAAGTTTCGGAAAACCTTCTGTCAGCCGAATCGTCCGCAGATCAAAAGCCTGAGAGACCTTTACTCAATCCTAGGGATTTCGATTAATGACAGCAACTTTTCTTGTACCACGAACTCAGTTTCATTGGTGCGAAATGATGTAAGTGTTCTCAATCCAAGATGTATTAGTTTTCCCCGCTTTCAGCAAGATCCCGAGGCATTGGCTATTGGATACCAAAGAGGGGAGTTAACTTTAGTTGAAATCATTGCAAGAGATCCTCAAAGCAAGGAATTAGCATTCTATTTGCTCGACTATGAACTTCCTTGTGAAAAGAAGCCAGGTGGCTGTCAATCAGGGGAATATTTTGTCGAATCGTCCGAGGCCGGATGGGTTAATTTGTCTTTCTATGAGGATGTTTCTCTTGTGAACACAGCTTTTGATTGTACAAACTGTCATCAGCCTAAAGGTCACGGGACAGAAAAGAAATTGAGAATGGCAGAAGCAAGTCTACCTTGGACTCATTGGATGAGCTCCGATACTGATTGCGGCAAGTCTTTGACTTCAGATTTTGAGGCTGCTCATGGCGGTGAAGGATTCTATGCGGGAATACCGCTTCAACGCTTTCCTCGAATGAAAGCGGAAAATTTGGAATTTTTCGTTAATAACAATGGATTTAAAGGAAGAACTCATGGAAACGACTTTTACAATTCATTTCAAATTGAATCGGAAATCACTGAAAATCCGGACGTCCTGAGCCCCACTTGGTTTGAAGAATATGAGCGAAGAAATTTATTCCTGGGTCTGGATTCCTTTGGAGGAGTTTCAATGCCCTACTCCAAGTGTAAACAGAGCGACCCCGACCGCCTCAATAGTTTCACAAAAAAATATCGAGCGGCAGTTTCAGGTCAAGCCTCCTTGGCTAGCGTTCCCTTCCTGAATAAAGTTAACAAGGATTCTGAGATAGATTTGCGTGATCGCGGGTTGCTGGCTGCGCAACATTTAGATGATAAACAGCTTTTAGAGAGAGCCTGCCTGCCTTGTCATAACTCAAAAGTTGATTCATCTATTAGTAGGGCAAAGTTTAATGCGGAACTGCTTGGATCAAACTCTTTGGCAACAATTGATCGAGCAATTGAGCGTGTCAGAATGGCGAATGACGATCTGGAAAAAATGCCTCCCAAACTATTTTTGAATTTATTGGATACAGAAAAACAGCGGCTCATTAATTACTTGGCTTCAGTAAAGAGAAGGGGGAATTGATCAACGGGCCGTTCTTATTTATCTGAACTGAAAAATGGTGCGTTTGCTCAGTGGTTGATTTGATGATTATAATTATTAATTGAGCAATTGCATGCTTGATGATTCAGGCGACAGTTGACGAAGGAGAGTAAAATGTCTATTCGAACGATAAAAACAGTTGTGGCATCAGCAGGCCTGATGATGGTCAGCCTTGGCTGTTCAGAATTTAAGGTGTCAAAGTCAAAGTTAGAGAGTTTCCCATCAAACATATCCTCGGACAAAGGGAAGATGAGCCAAACGGATATTGCTTTGTCGGCCGTGACCCAGGTGTTAGCGGATCTACAGCTCAGTCAAATTGACGGTCTTATGGCTTCTCAGGAAATGAGACAGCTGGCCTTTCAAGGTGAAAATGATGGTTGGGGCGGTGCCGCTGCTGAAAATTCATTGCAGGCAAGTCAAGGCTCCGGTGGCTGGGGCGGCGGTGGTGATGCAAATGATAGGACAAATCCCAAGGATACATTTAAGATAGAGCGCGATTGTGATTTGGGTGGAAAAGTCTCGTCCACTTTTAAAGCGAAAAATATTAACACAAACGGACTCGCCGCCTTTGCTGAGGCTACAACCACTCCAATGCAGACTCAGACCTTGGAATTGACACAGGATTTTACGCAGTGTCGATTTTCTGATACATCTCATTCCATTTACGTAGTGAGTGGACAATTGAAAATCCCAGTCCAGGCGACTTCTTCTGGAGTTTTTACTGTAAAGAAAACTGTATTCGGTTTGTCAAGTAATGGCGGTGGCGAAGTGAGTGGGCGTCTGAAGATTACCTTGTCAGACATCGAAACAGTCAATTGCGAATTGCGGGTAGGAGCTGAGGCTGTAACGGCGACAGGAGAAGTCCAGCGGGCCCAAAGAAAAGGTATCATATCTTTGCAATCAGCATTTTCTGGTCAAGTCTGTGGAGAAGAAACGCAGACTGATACAGTATCCGCAAAGGTAACTTTTTAAATTAAGAGGGAAGGAGAGGCTGCCTCTCCTTCGATTAAAATGGGCGGGCCATGGCCCGCTTCGAAGGATTGACGTTCCAATTTTACCGACCAATCGTTGACCTAATTTCAATTTAAATGGATTCTGTACCAGGAGGTTCCTCTCCTTTTTTCAATTATTGGATGGCGATTTTAGATTCGATTATCAAATGATAATCACCTCAACTGCATTATTTTTGTAGGATATGAAAGGTTGGGGGGGGTAGCGATGAGCAGGAAAATTTGTTCTTTAGTATGGCCTATGATTGCCTTTGTAGCAGTTGTCATTATGGCAGTCAATCTTCAGGGCTTTGTTGGGGTTCGCTTTTCGCTCGGAGGGGGTATCGCACAAGCTCAGGATCAATCTGTATTGATGGAGTATGAAGCCTGGTTTGGTCCGACGGGCATTAAAATAAAACCCAATTCCCCAATTAAACCGATTCTAACCTCGAACAATATGATCCGTTTTGGCGGTGGCTATGATAGCAAAGATGAGTCTGTTATTGAGCAACACTATAAGTGGTTTATTGAAATGGGAATAGACGGTGTTGTATTGGATCACACCAATAATGTTGCTTGTACTTTCTCTTCGGATACCTTTAACGCAGAAATTCCAAACGCTATTCTGGATTCGTACCTAATAAATGGAAGAAGTCTCTCTCCTGAATATTCTCTATATTTTGGAAATCTGGGGTGGATAGGCAAAATGGATTCCTTTTCTAAGGACACCTATGGGGATCAGCAATTGCTAAGGTTTCTTCAGAATGCTCTTGGATGTCGGGTGGGTGATGAATTCCAGGTAGCGATGGAGACGATAAAATCCAACAATGAGAACATTTTTCGCCTATTTAGTCAATTTGCCACCAAATACGGAAAGACCATCAAAATTGTTATACTTGCTGGAGGCTATGAGCCAACCGCCTGGGAGTCCTTGCCATCTAAGGGAGGATTGTCAGGAATGGATCTGCAGGTTGAGTTTTATGGTTCATTGTACCGACGATATCCGCAACTCAAATTGATGTATCTAGGAAAGCCTTTGTTATTATCCTATTTTGCCGCACCCACAGCCACTGAACTGTTTAAACATTTTGAAGAAAGGGTCAGCAGTTTAAGCTGGCAAGACTTCACCTTGAGAAAAATGGGTGGTTTTATGTCAAATCAGCTCAATGTGAGTGGATTTTCCGGAATTGGAGAGCTTGGATTACCCCGGTTTACTCAATTGTGGACTTGGATCGACCGCCTGCGCACAGATCCGCCAGTTGAAACACTTGGTCCGTCCTATTCGGTGAATGATCCAGCTTCCTTGGGTGTTGAGGCGTTTACAGTAACGATGGCAAATCCTGCTGTCGATGGCTGGGGCAATGTTGCGACAAGAACTCCGACAACGCGCGGTGATTTGCGCAATGGGGGAGAAACGTTCAGAAGTTTTATGAGGCTTGCGAAAGAATTAAATCCTCGATTTTTGATAATCAATCAATTTAATGAATTTGCCGAACCCGATCAGGGTTGGGACGAACAAACATCGAATGATATTGAACCCACAAATATTTGGGGCAATAAATATCTAGATCTTGTAAAGGAGGAAGTTCGGATTTTTCGCTCAGGTCAACCCGAACAGCCTGTTGAAGAAGAATCTCCACTTTCTCCTGGTGAATCAGTCGTCAAGCCAATTTCTGCTCGTTCCCTTACCGATATTCCGGGATGGCCCGCCACTGCAGTTTTAGACAGTGATGTTTTTACTGTCTACAGCAGTTATCCGATTACAGATATGAATTATTTGACACGCGAATTCTTGGCAGTTTGGCTTCCGGGAAATACGAATCGACTTCCTCACTTGGTGACACGTCTTCGCCTTCAGTCTCGTTTTGCCAGCCAGGTCGTTTACGGGTTTCCTCGCCGTTACAGAGTCTATTTAACTAACGAAAAAAACACAGAATGGACTTTGATCGGTACCTTTTCGCAACAGCCTGTGAACGGCTGGGTGGAACTCAATATGAAGAACGGGACTGCGCCAAGAGAGAGCTGGGGAGCACTGATAGTCCCTGTCGAGCTGGACCCCGCTGATCCGGCTGGACCCTATTTTCAAATGTCTGGTGTGGAATTTGTAACGACAAAATAGGTGGAATGGAGGTCCTGGTGATCTGCATTTGGAAGCTTTCTTTCTTGGCTTGAGTGGTTCTATTCGTTTATAATTTTTGAGTGATAACCACACGAATTAAATTGATTACTTTCTTTTTGGCGATGGGGATTGTTTGTCGTATCCTGGCTGAGGATGGCAGAGTTTCGTGGAGTCAAAAAATGCGGGAAACCGCAAAGGTCTTGATTGATGGGTTCCCGTATTTATATTCTAAACTAGAGTTTCAAGACCCAAAGAACAAGAAGAGGATAACATCCTATATCCAGGGCCTAAAAGAGAACATCCATGAACTTCCGACAGACGATGGAAAGAGTCTTCTGGGATCAGATCCTCTAATAGATCAATTCAATAGGGAAATTCCACAGACCCTGAACAAAGCCTTAGATTCTTTTTCGCTCAAAAACTATGAATTGGCTCAACAACAGGTTCGAATGGCTATTCATAAATGTGTTGCCTGTCATACCGCGTATCAAATGGGCCCCTATGATGGCAAAACCAATGACGAAGTTGTGGGAATTCCTCTGGATTCTCTGAGTAAATTCGAAGTGAGTATTGCTCTTCGCCAATTCAATTCGGCCTTGTTCATTCTGGAATCTGAGATTGGTGACAGTAAACGTCTCAATCAATCAGGCGCTCTGGCTCTTGTTTACTTGCGGATGCACCTTCTGGTATCGGTTCGTTCTTTACAAGACAATGAGAGAGCCTTACGGGCAATTGACTCATATGCCAAGAATCGGAAGAATTCCTCAATTGAAGAAACACGATTGATAAGCCTTTGGAAAAAGGACATTGCGTTTTGGCAATCACTGAAAGGGGCTCCAAAAGAAAAACTCTCCCAGGTTGAGAAGCGTATAGGGAGCGGACATTTGGCTTCTGTGAAATACGGTGACTACGTCCTGCGGCTCTTGCAGAGCTTTATGCTGCATCAGTCTCTCGTAGAACAGAAGGATTTGAAGGAGAAAAAACGGGTTTATAAAGCACTGGGCGAATCTTACCGAGCCTTGGATTTGCCTATCTTGTCTGATCTTTCGGTTTTGTATGGGCGTTAAATGAATTGCCGCTTTCTATAATAAATTCAGCGGCTAGTTTACATATTGTACACCCTTCCCCTTTGCGCTAGCCAGGTTTAATAGAAATTCCTGGGGACTAGCAATGAAATCTATCAACAAAGTCGTAGTGGTACTTACTTCGGTCGGCCTTTTCTGGTGCCAAGAGGTTCTGGCTCTCAAAAATTGCTTGCAAGAATTGGATATTATTGGGCAGGCTGATATTTTTCGGTTTCCCAATGCCTTTCCTGTTGTTGACGATAAGGCTACCGACCCAAACACCTACGCCTGTTAGGCGACAATCAATTTTGGCCACTTTTTTTGTTCGGCGCAAATTAAATTTGGCCAGTTGGTGACGCAGATGTATCTACATCTTGTTTGGCTGTCAAACTTGTTTCCAGGTTTTTATTTTTTTCAAGAGATGCTTGGTTCTGCTTTGCGAAGGGACCCCCCGATCACGATGATCGGGGGTAACAGGGTGTCTGAGGGATAGAGTCCCTCAGGTCAGGATGACGTTTTGATGGAGGGCTGTACTTTCTTATCCGCCAGAGTTGCTTTTATTTTTGTTCTTTTTTTTGCCTCTTCCGCTCTCCAACTCGGGCCCTTGATGTTGAAGGTTTCGCATTTATGAATGATTCGATCGATGGCAGCTGCTGTGTTTAATGGATTAATAAACACCCTGTCCCATTCGGAGAATGTGAGATTGGTGGTAATCAAAACGCTTTTTCGCTCTGCTCTTAGCGATAAAATTTGGAAGAACAGATCCGCTCCATCTTGGGTTTGGGCAATGTATCCAAGCTCATCGCAAACCAGCAGGTCGTACCGGTCGAGGCGTTTGAATAGGTGTTGCAGCATGAGATTTTTTTTTGCTTCCAGCATTTGTTCAATCAGGCCGTGAGTCGAGACAAACAGGCAGCGCACATTCTTTTTTACTAGCTCCTTGATGAGCGCGATCCCTAGATGCGTTTTCCCGACCCCAAAGCTGCCATAAAATACAATGTTGGATCCGTCTCGAACAAAATCGCCTTTTGCGAGACGTTTAAATTCTCCTTCGGTGATACCTTCTCTTTGGGTAAAATCGAAGTGTTCGATCCGCTTCTCCAGAGGAAGTTTGGCCTCTTTACTTAACCGCTTAATTCTTAATTCGTATTTGCTGTTCAGCTCCTCATCGACAAGGCCCGCCAGATATTGCTCATAGGTCAATCTGCCCTTTTCCGCAGCCCGCGAGGCTTCGTTATAGCCTTCGGCCATGGTTGCAAATTCAGCTGTTTTAGGCCATTGCTGAGTTCTTCATTTGTCATCCGGTTACTCCTTGTTGGTTGGGAATGAGTTGATCATAATCTTTTAAATTTGGACTTATCGGGGTTTGGCCAAACCGTGTGCTGAGATCGATTACCAATGCCTCGGGTCTGCGCTCAACAAGAAGCAGGTCTTTGACTTCCATGAAGATGTTCATCACGCCCACAGGCTGGCCAAGAACAATTTCTAGCGCACATTGGATCTCGCTTAACGGCGTGTGATGGATGAGATTCATTATACGTAAAAACTCGCGTTCGGATGCCCCAGGAAGGTTCTCTTGGCTTTTGAGCCGACGATAAAGATCCCTGAATATTTTCTCTGGGAATAAAATTTCACGGTGTTTCCATCGGATCATCGCTTGTGGCTTGCGGAGAAGGCTTTTTAAAATATGCTCAAGCTTTATGCTATGCTCACCCTCAGACATTCGAGGATGGACAACGATGACATCACTGCCCTTGCGCGTGATTCGTGTCTCAAAAGCACCAGCCACGACTCGGCACTCTAATCCGATCCATGCATCCGCAACTGAGTAAGTGGTCTTGGCGACGCGAACCGTGCCATGCGGAGACGCACGAGTCTCTTCCACGCGGCAAAGCACATCCTCGTCTCGCGGCAACAGCGATCTCAACTGACCACACTCTGTTTTCAGCAGTTCAGTGACGGCTTCGCTTTGCTCCTGTTCACCGAAGGCCTCGAGCTCGACGTTGAGGTGGGAAAAATCCCGGAACCTGATCCCATGAACATTTACGTGATTCCTAAATCTCCTCGACCAGGTTTGAATGTCGCGCTCAACATCACCTTTTTCATTGCCTCGGCCTGGAGAGCAGGGAAGAACTCCAAAATCGTAATATTTGATCGCCCTATTAAACGCATCCGTGTAGTCGCGGCCTCCGTCTTTTTTCACCCGCTTCACGCATGGACTTAAGTTGTCGATTCGAATATTTTTTGTTTGACCACCAATTTTTTCAAAAAATGAATGGACGCCATCCATGAAACATTCATAGGTCTTGTGTGGGAAGCCCTTGATGACGCAAGCGTTAGAAAACGGCAAAGTACCAAAATGTAAGTGCGCAATCACCGGGCCCGATAAAAATGGCAGTTCGATTGATTCTTTAAAATCAAACTGTGCCTGCTCGCCAGGGGTATACTCTTGCTCAAAAAAGCGCTCTTTTGGCTTTCCCTCGCACCACGATTTCATTCGCCTTTGAATCGTGCGTTCGCTACCCAAATAGCCTAGCGGACGAATCAGCGCATAGATCTCGCCGGCCGAAAGTTCCGGGGCGATAACGAGCTTCCCCCGAACAAAACCCTCAAACTCGGCAAAGAAATCCTGCCTTGAGGGAGTGGATCTTGGTCGATAGCATGGGGGAGCTGTCGATTTGAGGTACTTGCGCACAGTCTTTCGATCAAGATCAAGCTCCCGCGCAATCTTGGACTTGCTCTCGCCAAGGTGATCAAGAGCTCTTATTTTATGAAAAATATCCATTGTTATCACCGGCTAAAGCCTCCTCAGTCCCGTCGTGGGACACGAGGAGTGATAATGCAGCCTCGGCTCCAACGCCAAGGTGGGGAATTTTAATTGGCGCGCGACCGACCTCGCAATTTTCCCAATGCCTCCAGCACGTTACCAAGATTGCCAGAGTCCAATGCCTCCAGAAGCTCCCAAACCTTGGCATTGCCCGAGCCGCTCCAGACATCCAAAGCAACGCGAATCCATTGCTTCTCGCCGCTCGAAAAACACGCCGCATGCCTGCGCATTTCCATCGCTTGAAAACGAATTCGCGGACGCCTATCTTCGAAATAAAATTCCAACAGCTTGGGATGATTACGGAAAATCACCGCAATCACTTCGTGAGTAAATCGATCGGGATCTGTAGCCGATTGCCAGCCATCCATAAAGGCCTCCTTTGGCCCCGCCTCGGCGGGGAAAAAGTGGCCAAATTTAATTTGTGCCGGTGGCCCTTTTTAATTGGCGGCTAACACTCATTTCGAGGCCCTCAAAAAGCTGCTTTCGCCTGAACGTTTTTTTCCAATTGTGGGCCTTAAGACCGAGCAAGTAAACGAAATACCAGAGGGATCAATTGATTTGTTCTCAGATGTATTTGCGGCCGGAAGCTACTCAGATCGCCCTGATTTGGTCTTCCTTAATGCTATCAAATGGCTGAAGGTAGACCATGAGGCCTATATCACTCTGACTACCGACACGTATTTGAGCGAAGAGACTACTGAGGCGACATCAGTTTTTCCGTTTTTTTCAAAGAAGAAAGTGAAGAAGAGATGGCGAGACCGATCTTTCCTTGAGTTTTTTAAAAATATTCGAGGTGTTGATTTAATGTATTCAATAAAAGAACTAGGCCAGGGTGAGTCTGCATTGCAACTGAAACTTATCAAACGTGATATGCATTTTTCAGTTCCGGAGCTTCGTCCTTTAGAAATTGATAATTCTTATCCACCCTTAAGAAGATTTGAGAAAACTGGAAATATTTTAGTTATTTCCAAATAGGGCTAAAATGAAATAGGAAAAATTTTCGAAGACTGCAGGCAGTCTATAATAGAATTCTATCTGCGATGCGCGTGGCAAACCAAGGATATAGATATATTTGTTAAAGATCTTGATCTTTCCGAAATATTGGAAAGAGAAAAACAACTTAGGGCGGAGAAAAAACACTAGAAAGTGTTTTTTCATTCCGCTCCTCAGTTTTCTAAACAAAAAGAACTTTATTTTGAGACTTACTCAAAACAGGAAGAAATCACAGGCACTGATTCAATAGAATGCGATCCGTAGGTCTCAAGATCCTGAACTTTCACCCCATAGTATTTGACCTCGACAGCGCTCTTATCTGACCCCTGCGGAAGCATCACACGAATATAACCAGCTCCTTCGACCTCTTCACCGCAAAGATTTTCATTTCGATAGGAAATTTCTAAGTTGACGGGCAGGAAAAGAAGATATTTATCCTTGCGCTTAGCTAAGTGACTAAATGGAACTTCGTAGGGAACCCACACGTCTTCGAATTTCACAGTGCCATCCACCTCTATAAGTTGCAAAGTCCTCACCTTGAGGACGACTCCTAAATCAATTTTGTAAGGGTTAACCCAACTTACGGAAAAATCCTTTGAGATCAAATAGTGGGAAAGATTTCTAAGATGTTCTATATTTGATGTTTCTTCTCGAACCACAGGGTCAGAGGAGACAATTGAGAGGCTTGGCGGAACCAGCGCCTTTGACTCAACGGCCATATATAGAGCTACTAAAGCAATAAAAAAGTGTTTCATGTACCCTCCGTTTAAGAAATTTATTGGGAAGATTTGAACCTGGTAGAAAGGCCCTGTCAACCTCAACCGGAGACCCCTAATATCTCATCTCGGTCATTGTTATTATGGTGCTTTTAACAGTGCTAACAATAGCTCTGGTCGATTGTTTCGAGGATTATTGACGAGATTGGATATTTCTCGTGCTTCCAGCCAATCAGACGGGCATGGATTAAGGAGATTTTTCAGCGCCAAGATGTCATGGTTATGGGGATCAAGCCAATCTTTCTCCCCCAATCGAGAAAGTATAGCCGGCATACGGTTGTGTATCTTGGCTACAAGTGAATTAGCTGACGTAGTGATAATCGAAAATGAAAATACCTCTTCGTTAGTGGTCTTCGATTTCCAACACTCCCACACTCCTGCTAAACTCATGATGGGATCGCCCTTCAAAGATATTGCGTAAGGTCGCTTCGGCCCCCCATCGGTGCGTTGCCACTCAAAGAAACCAGAGAATGGTACAATGCACCGACGACGTAGGAAGGGCTCTTTAAAGCTGCGCTTCTCGTCAATATCCTCAGCCTTGGCATTTATAAGGCTATACTTATCGGCCGCCTTAACATCTTTCGCCCAAAAAGGGACAAGGCCCCATCGAAAAAAACCAATTCGTAATTCGCCATCTTCTCGAAAAACGATGGGTGATTTCTGAGTCGGCGAAAGATTGTAGTTAGGAACAAAGCCGTTCAAAGGGTTATTCTTGGCCTTCTCATTTAAATAACGAAGACGGAGTTCCTCTTCAGAATAGGTTTGATAGGCTCGACCGCACATATCAGAAGCATAATAGAATTTCCGTGTCCAAAGGCATTGATAATTTTGCTAAATGGCATTTTTTTAAAATGATTCCGTATTGACGCGGCATAGAATTCAAAATAGAGCAAAATTCGAAGTTCCCTCACATCTGAACTCACTTGGATGTTGTGCATCTGGGATAAAAGGTCTTGCAAAAGATGTGGACCCTCTTGAAACTTATCTTTTGTATTGATCTCAATCGACTCAAAAAAAGCGGGGGGCTGGTGCGCATTCACGCAAAGCAATTATTGTATGTATTTTTTTTGAGCTGCTTTAGCTTTCAGAGTAATTGCAATAAAGCGGCTCTAGCTAAGGCAAAGAGAGAGACCAAGCTCGAATCGCAGCCCAAAGTGCTTCGGATATTGAGCGACAGAACTCAATCTCACCTCTTACCTATCTTTGAACGGTATAAGGAGCGAACGGGAATTGAGATACAATCCCTATTTGTCGAGAAAGGTCTTCTTGCTAGATTACAGACTTCGCCAAGAGAAGCAGACATCGTGATCACGAAAGATGCCGATTTGATGGAGATTGCAAAAGAAAAACGCATCATATCTTCTTTCCGCTCAGATTATATCGAAAACATAGTTCCAAAAGAATACAGGGACTCAGAAAACTTCTTTTTTTCTGATTCGTATAGGGGACGGGTTATTTTTTATTCAAAGGATCGGGTTAAGGCGAGCGACTTGGTATCCTACAAGGATTTGGCTCATTCAAAATGGAAGAAAAAAATATGTATTCGCTCCGGTTATGATGATTATAATTTAAATTTGTTTGCACAGTGGCTGATAATTTACGGTCGGAAAGAGGGAAAGGAATTAATCCAGGGCCTTCATGATAATCTTGCACTCAATCCTTCGGGAAATGATCGTCAGCAAATTAGAAATATCTTGGAAAAGAAATGCGATCTTGCATTAGCCAATTCCTATTACATGGGAATCATGCTCAATACTACTGACCAAAGGAGTTGGGGGTTGTCATCGAAGGTTTTCTTTCCAGACCAAAAGCTATCGGGTACCGCCATTCTTCGCTCTGGTCTAGCCCTAACAAAAAATATCGAGAATCGGGAAGCATCGATAAAATTTTTAGAATATATGGTTAGTCCAGAGGTTCAGAAACAGACCTCTGAACTTACCTTTGCCTATCCAGTGACAAATGCGGTTGGTTTGCCAAAAGAGAATGTTCAGCTTGGAGAGGGCCAAGTTGAGGTGAAAGGTGGAGTTTTCAAAATTAATAATGTACCTCTTTCCGAGATTGCAAAGCTGAGACAGGAAGTTGCCCAATTTCTTGATCAGATTCAATTTGATAAAGCCCCATAGTGTTTAGTTTTAACTTTTATTCCAGTCTTCTTGACGGTCTCTTAAATAGCTCGATTATATTGGCCATCACCTTTTCTGTCGTTGTGCCTCTGGCCTATTTTAATACAAGAAATATTGTAAAATACAAAATACCCTATAGCCGAATGCTTGGTGTTCTTTCGATTTCTCTTCTCATTGTTCCAAATTTTATCTTTGCCAGTATCTATCGAGAATTTTTTTCGACGACTGGACCTCTAGAAGATGTTTTGTCCAGCGAGGTGATTTTACCATTGGGCAATGTCCCGATCAATTCTGTTGTTGGGTATTCATTTTGTCTGATGCTTTCAATTTACCCTCTTTCCTATGCCGTTTTCAAGCCACTTCAAATTGCTCACCTGAGTTCCAACGAGTTAATAGGCCAAACGCTATCTCTAAGTAAATGGACAGTCTTTCGTAAAATAACTTTTCCCTTCTTCACTCCCGCAATTCTATTTATAGCCATAATGATAATTAGTTCCATTCTTGGCGATTTCACCTCGGCGCAGGTCCTTGGCGTGCGGACATTGTGTACGTTCCTATTTAATTCATGGTTTTCGACTTACGACTATAACACGCTTATTCGCTATTCATTGGTTGTACTGGGCTTAATATTTTTGGGCTTTATGTATTTTTTAATTAAGAGTTTGATCCGTCGCCGTTCTTTGCATTTTTACAATGTTAGTGCGAGGTCAAGAATTTCAATCTCTGGATCAAGAAAATATTTGCTCCTATTTCTCATTTGTCTCCCTCTCATTTTCGGGCTGGTCCTACCTGGCTCAGTTGTTCTAAAGTGGGCAATAGAGTCCATCGCCCGTGTTAATCTGAATCGTCTCTATGAATTCACCGGAGAGAGTGTCTTTATCTCCGTCACAGTTACATTCATTTCTATTCTTATCTCTTTTCTGCTGATTCTCTACCAAAGAAAAGGCCATCTAGGCCGAACTGGAGAGACGTTAATTTGGATTCTATCGGCGGGCTATGTCATTCCATCTCTTAGTTTATCATTTCTAATTGTTTGGTTTTTAGGGGATACCTCAATTGCGGTGAACTCAAAGCTACCAAATCTTGTTCTTATTGCCCAAGTTATAAAATTTGTTGGTCCTGCGGTGATTATCTTGAATTTGAGAAGTCACCAGATACCTCTGCAATACGAAATGACGTTGAGTTTATTTAGAGTTGGGCCCTTAGGGAGATTCAAAAACCTCTTTGTGCCGCTTTTTGGAATGTCCGCGACACTTGCCTCAAGCTTTGTTTTTATCGAGTCACTTCGTGAAGTTACTTCTCCTCTGATCTTAAGGCCATTTACGTACTCAACATTATCTGTCGAAATATTCACCTTGATCTCGCGAAATTTGATCAAGGAGAGCTCCTTGCTCATTATCTGTCTATTTATCTGCTGTATTTATCCAATGAATTTGCTTATTCGATCCTTAGGAAATGAAAACTATGAGAAGTGATATTTTTAGGGTTGGGGATATCGTAAAAACATATAGAAAAAAGTCCGTCCTCGACCATGTCTCATTTGAGATGAACTCAGACGAGTTGATTTCAATTCTAGGGCCAAGCGGTTCTGGCAAATCAACTCTGCTAAAAATACTGGCTGGCATTGAGAGTCCTGATAGCGGGCAGTTTTCATTCGTTAAAAGCGAAATTGACCAAATCCCCTATTTTGATAACTCAAAGAATTTCGTTCCGATTGGTCTACGTGGAATTATGTACGTTTTTCAGGAGCCATCCTTGTTTCCCCATTTGACGGTACAAGAGAATCTAAGTCTTGGATTGGTCGCCCCTAAGTCTCCAGAATCAAAGAAATGGATAGAAGAAATTATTTCATTCTTTCTCATAGGAAATCGCCTTTCTCGGTATCCCCATGAGTTGTCCGGAGGTGAGCAGCAGAGGGTTGTGGTGGCCAGGTCATTGGTCGGCAAGCCGCTCATGTTATTGCTCGATGAGCCGTTCAGTAATTTGGATGATCATCTCAGGTATAAGATTCTCATCGACTTAAAGTCCTTTCTATCAAAAAATGGAATCGCCGCTTGCCTCGTCACGCACAACCAAAATGAAGCATTTCTATTCTCATCTCGAATTCTTATTTTGAAAAACGGAAAATTAATTCAACAGGGATCTCCCGTTGAATTATATACTCACCCAAAAAATGCAGATGCTGCTCAGATTGTTGGCCTGAGCAATCTATTGACAACAGAGGAATTTGGGATGCTTAATACATCAATTGAGATTCCTCGCTTGCCAAAGGGTGAGATATTTTTATTTAGACCAGAGGACTTGATAGCATCTGTATTCCCAATTAATGAAGGGAAATCACATGAGGTGGAATCGCATTGGTTTTTTGACAATAGGAGCATGGTTTCAGTTGTACTCCCTACTGGAAAGCAAATTTGGTGCTGTCTGAGTGGCACAACCATCACTTCCAGTTCTCACCGAAAGGTTTGCATTGAGATAAAGAAGTATCTCCAGATACAGGAAAGTTCTTATGAAGATACTTAAATTGAAGAGAGGCTTTACAACAAATTCAAGTGGAACCAATGAATGGGTTTCGACACAGAATAGCAATTCAAACAATCTACCGGTAAATTATACTTGGAATAATTTAGGTAAGTTGGGCATGCTCGTTGTTCTTGTTTCTATTCTTATTTTTGTTGATCAACTTGTTCGGAATATTTTATCATTTAGGAAAACAGAATCTTCTAATGAAGGCGAGCAGTGACCTCCAATTTTCAATCAACTTTGATTCTCAGACAAGAGTACTTTGGGGGAATTCTTTTTAATACCAAAGACGCAACCTATATGGAATTGGATCATGAAGCTTTTGATATGCTACAAAAGTATCTAACCCAAACTCCGATGCAAATGATCAAAGATATATTGGCCCTGAAAACTGAAGGAATGAAATTGTTTCGAGAGCTACTGGTAAGACATCTTCCGAGAGGTCACCAGAAAATTAAGCTCATAAGGAATGCGAAGTCTGATTTTTTGTCCGCACCCACACTTGTCGATCTCCAGGTCACTAATCAATGTTTTATGGATTGCCCGCATTGCTATGCTTCGTCGCATCCAGCGGGCCTTCATGCCGATTTCGAATCGCTGAAGTCCATCATCAGTGATTGTTCTCGTATGGGTGTTTTCCAAATAGCGATAGGAGGCGGTGAACCTCTATTGCACCCTAGAATTTCAGAAATCCTCTATCTTATTCGGGAAAATGGAATAGTACCAAATCTTACTACCACTGGGCACAATTTAACATTGGAGAACCTCAAGGCCATAAAGGAAACTTGTGGAGCTGTCGCACTTAGTTTAGAGGGCCAAGGAAGGAATTTTTCAATTCATAGAAAAACTGGATGGGATTTCTTTCTTAAATCACTGAATAAATTGAATCATGCGAAGATTCCGGTCGTTTTTCAGGTTACTCTGAGTAAAGAAAATTTGGATAATTTGCCTGACATAGTGAATTTTGCTTTAGAGGAAAGAGATCTCTACGGCGTCATTTTTTTGGCCTACAAACCTGTGGGACGCGGAAAATTCTACAATCACTCTTTAAGTTCGGTCGATTCTGTTATGCTTCATGCTCAGCTGAAAGATACTTTTCTGAGACTCTCTAAACACACACGTGTTGGTTACGATTGCTGCTTAACTCCTGGGATTGTGGGAATCGAAGAGGATTTTGGCATGGTGGAATTTGAACAACTGGAGGGATGTTCGGCCACGCGCAGTAGCCTTGGTCTAACAAACGATTTTGATGTTTTGCCATGCACATTTTTGCCTGAACTCAAGTTTGGAAATTTGAAAACGCAATCCTTGTCGGAGGTTTGGTTTAACTCAAGAACGGTTCGATTTCGAAATCGGCTCATCGGTCAAGCCGACAAGAAACCAGTTTGCAGAGGATGTGACAGCAAGGCTTCATGTCTTGGTGGCTGTCCGATTTGGGATTTGGTCAATTGCAAAAACAATTACCTCGACCATAAGCCACCAGCTGCGGAAAGTAACTTGGAGCTAATTGAATCCTAAGGCCTATTTCGTATTTTCGAGCCACTGATCCACTAGTTCCTTTTCTAACCATTCGGCTCGGTAAATTTGAATAGCCTGGTCAGTCTTGGAAACTCCAACTGGAACCTGCCACTTCCACACGACATCCCCCCATGAATCCACTTCTATGATTGCACTTCTGTTGCAACCGTAGGAGATGAGAGTGTTCCCATTTTTTAATCTCTGAACAGAACCGTAGTGTTTGCAAGACATTTTTCCAATTGGATTTTCCGTAAAATTCCAAACGACATCTCCGGTGAGAGGGTTAATTTCAATGACATGAGAAAGTATTAGACGATCTGGTATCTGATCGGCATTAACAAAAAGGAGAATATTGTTGTTTTCAAGCCAACGGGCCGAATGAACTCCATGGCCACTTCTTACACGGTAGACCTTGACGGGCATTCGGGTTAACCGATCTACAATTAAAACCAATCCACTCATCGCATCCGACAGAAGAATATTCCCCTCTCTAAATTCAGTGTGGTTCTCCATGAGGGAATTCTTTGGTATAGATTCAATCTTATTAAAATGAGTGAATCCGATTGATTCGTGATTTTTGTTTCCGTCTCCCTTTTTGTATTTATGTGGGCCATTTAATGGGTGATTGATCAGCCCAGCTATTTCGCGCAAGTAATCAATGTCTCTCCAACGAAAAGTTTCCTTTCCGTCTTTGTCTATTTCAACGGCGATATCAATTCGCTCATATTGTTTCCCCCTTTTTCTGGAATCTAAACTGAAATACAGGATTGATTGCTCGAGATACGACACTGACATATCGTGGGTCACAACTGAGGGGACCATCCACTCTTTTCGAAACGGGGTAAATTTGGAAATTCCGATTTCTTCGTGTGTTAAAAATGAAACGGCCTGACCGCCTTTTAGAAGATTGCAATATGAGCCAGGTATTTTGGCTACTGTTCTTCCGTCCATTTTAATAAGAGAACATCCCATTTCAAAGGTAATCACCAAAATATATCCGTCGTCGTAGAAGATACTATTTTGTTTTAGCATCAATACACCCTTGGCTCTTAATTGTGCCAAGGTTCCATTGTCTGTCTCATAGTGATCAAAGGATTGCAGCGCGACAGCTGCAACAATGAAAAAAAGTCCCACAATAATTGTTTTTATTTTTGGCAAAGACGGTTTCTGAATTGAGAACATATGTATCATTTGAGTTAAGAGGCGGACTGCCAATTTGGCAGAAATTGTTCTCGGCTGACCTTGCTTTTGAAAGTCCAAATAGCGAAATCGATATAGTAGTGAACCATCATAAAGCCAACCATCAAATCGATGGGGTGAAACTGCCGTTTTTCCATCAAGAGAAAGCAGGCGTAGGTTGCCAATCCACTCAGAGCTATCAGCGGGAGCATGAAACCACCAAATTTAATTGCCCATTTTCCAAATTCAAAAGGGCAACTAATTTTATTCATTTTCATCATGAACACCAAACCAAGGTAAGCGATGCTATGATGAGCATTGAAGACGTAGAATTGGGAATATTTCGGAAGATCTGCGGCGAACGGCCATGGTATGGTAACGATTAGCGCCGTTGCAAAAAAAAGAAAGAATGGCAAAGAGCAGACACCCTTGCCAATCAGGTAAGCGAGATAAATGACAGAAGAAATTGCGACAATCAGACTGAAAATACTGGAAATATTCTGGGCAACTGGAGAACCTCCCCAGGCATCAACCGCCACACGCGCAGCTATCAATAGACAAAAAATTAATTTCTCTACATATCGTTCTAGATTAAGAGGAGTGGTTTCGGACTGCTGTCGATAGATCTGAAGAATCATATAATTTTGCATGCTCAGGTGAATGTTAGCAACGATCAAGGAGAACTTAAAAAGAGATACCCATTGCCAGCTATGCCTTCCCTCTATGAAAAATATCGGAATCGTAAATCCAAGAAAGAGAACGATGGGAAGAATTAAGCGAAGAGCATAGTTCGTCATGGCAAGTCTGATCCGGTCCGCATGATCTTTTATCATGACAAATGTTGCCAAAAAATGAGGAAGTCGAACAAGGGGACCGTAAACAAAAGCTAAAAATGAGAGATCTCCAATGGTAGATCCAAATTGGCTAACAATGATGGCCGACGGAATCAGTATCCAAAAGCTAGAAAAGAAAATCAAATCAAACCTCGGTGCCAATATCCAAGATTTCATCTCAAGATGACTCCATTTAGTGACAACTTTAATGTTGCCTTAAGAAGTGCAATTGTTGAAAGTAAAAAAATAATACATTGCATTATTTGGATTGAGTGATTTTGATCCTTTGCTTTTCATCGGAGTTGAATCCGCCTTTTGCCCTGAGATACAATTCATCGTGGGCTGTGTAGTTTAACTGTGTAGTGGGGTGGATGGTGGGAATGAATCGTCGTCAAGCTTTGTATGCAATTACTGGCGGGCTGGCATTGAGCAGCTCAGTGGGGATTGGGATACGGTTGTTTCGACGCCAGTTTTCTCGGTCGGGTGAGGCCTCAGCCATTACACTGGGTAGCGACAGAGCGACGAAAGATACTTTTCTAACTGAGGCTTTTCTCGACTCTCATAGAATACAACAAGTTGAATTGCCAATGAAGGAGGGACATTCAGCCCTATGTTTGCCAGAGAGAAAACTGGTGTGCATCGGTCACAAAAGTACCACCAGCCTGTTTATAGATAGTGATAATAAGGTGATAAAGAAAATTGAGGCTCCTAAGGGATATATGTATGGGGGCCATGGGCTTGTCTTTCTAAATCAAAAGCAAGTTTTACTCACTGCACATGCTGAGATTGCTGCTTCAGAAAAAGATGCTGGTTTAATACAAGTCTTTTCGCTGGATAAAATGGAACTCATTCAGCAGTTTTCCAGCCATGGCATCCATCCACATGAAATCAGATTATTGCCAGATGAAAAATCGTATGTAGTCACTCATTATGGCATGTTATCGGAGGAGAATAATCCGAACCCTCAACACTTCACTTTTGGCGTTTTGAATCCGAAACTCAGTGTTTTTTCAGTTGAAACAAATTTGCCAATTGTCCATCATCCTGTGACTCCAAGCTATGCTATCTTTACCCACATGGACGTCGGACCTGATGGGTTGGTCTATGGTGTAAATAATCAATATTGGCACACGGATTTTTTCAAAAAAAACCGTCCGGAACATGAATTTGGCGATAATGATTTCAATCTAGATCCTCTTGAGGAAATAAAAGATCAAGTAGCTGTTCCACTTCCCTTGGTCGTTATTGATCCAGCAACGGGCAAGCAAAAGGACATATTCACATCATCAAAAACTCAGCGGAGATCTCAATCAGTAGCAACAAATTTTCTGATGAAAAAGGTAATTGCAACTTATCCTTATTCACATACGATTTTGATCGTTAATCAAGATTTTTCAGCCTCAACTGTCGATACTCGGTCTTTTGGAATCTCCGGAGTAAGGGGCGTCTGCGAAATTCCCTTTACAAGCAAGATCGTCATTACTGGAACAGAGGAAAATATCGCAGTGATTGATTTGAAATCCATGGAAAGAATCCAGTTTTTCCCTGCTAAATTGAATGCGTCCATTCATGTTTCAATTCGCACGTAATTGCGAAGTCACTTTTTTTCCCGTAGGCATCGATGAATGACGAGGTCCATAGTTGAAAGAAATTGAGAACGACTTTCTTTTTCCATCGCTTTTGGTCCGGTATTTTTGTGACCAAGGTCTCTCAAATGTGAATTTAGACTTCTTATGGCCAACGCACTTCCAATGTTTTCTGAATCAAGTTCACGTCCTTTTGGCCCGACAACGCGGGCTCCACGTTGGATACATCTGTCAGCAAGCAGAAGATCAGAAGTGATCAAAATGTCACTTCTCTCGATATTTTCAGCAATCCAATCGTCGGCGGCATCAAATCCGCCTGACACCACTTTCATTTCAATAATGGGCTCAAAAGGAATATTGAGATATTGGTTGGCCACAAGGATCACCTTGATTTGGTGGCGTCGAGCAAGCTTGTAAATTTCTTCTTTTACAGCACAACCATCCGCATCGACGTAGATAATCAAATCTGAACTCAATGGATCCACCCCTGGTACAAAGATAGAATCCAGTAATTTGATTTATATTCCATTGAATCCTCGGCATCGGATTATAAGCTAAATGAAAACGAAATGTACCGCAAATGCTCCTTCACTTCCAGCTCGAAATCAGACTTGGTTTGCCCAATCGATTTGCAGCTGTTCGTTCATACGTATAAGTTAAGAAACCCTAGATTTCACAAGAAGCCATAGGAATATGGAAATTTTTATGAGCAAATACAGCTACTTAGTATGGAAGACAAAAGACCTTACTTCAGAGGATGAATTGATTGGCCGATAAGACTTTAGGCGAGTCAACATTCATGGGATATGAGCACAATGAAACTTCGAACCTCTTTTTTCTCTAGGCAATCTGCCATAGCTTTAATTGCGTTGTGTGGGATATATTTCTTTTATGCAAACTGTGGATTTCGATCCAATCGTTTTCTAGGAACGGCTGACGACGACAGCAATTATACCTATACAGGGGCCAGAACTATATTGGACAAACAAACAATTGTTATTCATCCGTTTGATCCAGGAGGGGGTGAAGACGAGCCTGAAGCCTTTGCTCGTGAGTTGGTTAAGACATTTGGTGATTCCTCAAACTGGACAGGGATGAATTTGGGTTTTTCTCTTCTTTTGAGTCCGATGCAGGAAAAGGATGAGGCAATGGTCCTGCGTATCGATAAAGCCTTTAAAGTGGCTCAGGAATTGAAGATTCGTCTTCTCATTCATATTAATCATGAGTGGCTCTTTGGCTTTTTTCCATCTTATGATCCTCAGTATGGAAATCTAATGATTCAAACCATCACGGGCGTGAAAGCTCTCGGTTTTAATGATTATAAAAGAGTCGATAGCTCTTCTGAAATTGTGAAGCATGTTGAATGGAAGAGTTGGACAGAGCCATATTCCAATTATCACCTCTTTTGGGGATCTGAAAGTATTCAGCCACCAAAAATCAATTACAAGAGTCCCTACATTCGCACTCTTTTGACCCAAAAATCGATTGTGATAAAGGAGGCGATCGCGCAAGGATTGGCCAAATATATGTCCGAAGATAATTCATTGTTTTTGGGGCTTGACCTCGGGTGGGAAACATCGCTTGATGACAATGATAGCAACGACGGCTTAGGCCCAATCGGGTACAGGGCACTTATTGATTCCGGCTATGGCCCCGGTCAGCTCAATGACCAGGAAGTAAATGAATTCTTGGGAAAGACGGCAAAGGAGTACATTGATTTTGCTGCTTCTCTCTATGCATCACTATATATTCCAAAAGAAAAAATGTTTTCTCATTACTTGCTTCTTGATAGGGATAGACATTTTCCTGGATACCGATACGAGCGATGGATTCGAAATCCATCTCATCTGGCAAAAGAGCAATCCATGATGATTCCGGGATTTAGCATGTACTGTACCACTGTTGACTGCGCGGAAATAAAGAATGAACTTCAGTCTGATGCTCCAAGCGATTGGGTGGTAACTGAGAGTGGTCCAAGTCTACTTCCAATTTTGATTAATGGATTTCCGGAATTGAACATTCGACCTCCTCGCTTCATGACACTTTATGCTTTTGGAGCGAACATAAAAAATGATAGAGAGATGATTAAAACTATTTCTGATTTGTTGCGAAGAGCCCCACCAAAACCACCAGAGGAGGCTCCTGGTCTCGCAATTGGGTATATCGATGGAGTTGGCGAAGGTCCTAACGGCACAGTCGGAGTAGGTGGTTGGGCCTGTGTTCCGAAGAATGCATTGAGTATAAAGATAAGAATCTACGCAGGAGGAGCTGCAAATCAAGGAGGTACCTTGATTGCTGAAACGCTGGCAGATAGTGTGCGAGATGATGCTGGAGTGCAGTCTCTCTGTGAGACGAATTTCACAAGATATGGTTTTGCTTATCTCATCAGTCCTCAAGATAGATTGATCCATGCAAATAAAAAAATCTATGTTCATGGTGTTTCGACGGACTTCGGTGGTAGGAATGAAGAACTCAAAAATTCAGGAAGGTTTTCGGTCATAGCACCTGTGGAACCACCGCCAACCATTCAACCATTAGTTCCTGGTCCGGCAATCGGGTATATCGATGGAGTTGGCGAAGGTCCTAACGGCACAGTCGGAGTAGGTGGTTGGGCCTGTGTTCCGAAGAATGCATTGAGCATAAAGATAAGAATCTACGCAGGAGGAGCTGCAAATCAAGGTGGTACCTTGATTGCTGAAACGCTTGCAGATCATGTGCGAGATGATGCTGGAGTAAAGTCTCTCTGCCAGACGAATTTCACGAAATATGGTTTTGCTTATCTCATCAGCCCTCAAGACAGACTGATCCATGCCAATAAGAAAATCTATGTTCATGGTGTTTCGGCGGACTTCGGTGGTAGCAATGAACTGCTTGGACATTCTGGAGATTTTTCAGTGCCCCCGACCGTCATGCACTAGTTTTTCAGATTTTTAAAGTAATTTCTGAAAAAGTCGATTATCTGTTCACAATAGAAAAACGCGAGGTAAAATGCCTTAAAAATGGAGGTTCCCAGGTAATCTTCATCCCTCGAATTCCATTTTTGTTCTGAGCTAGTTCGGCCATGCCTTCAAGAATATAGTCAAAATGGCTCTGCGTGTAGACCCGGCGAGGAAATGCAAGTCGCACCAGTTCCATCGGTGCAGCTTGAAATTTCCCGTCCACCGTTTTGCCAAACATTACCGAACCGATTTCACAAGAGCGGATTCCTTCAGCTAAGAACATTTCACAAACTAAAGCTTGCCCCGGTAGTTGATCCTGCGGAATATGTGATAGAAAACTCTTGGCATCGATATAGACAGCATGCCCCCCGGCTGGTTGCATGGTCGGAATTCCCAATTTATTTAATCCTTCAGCCATGTATCGTGATACAGCGATACGATAAGAAAGATAAGATTCATCGAGAACCTCTGTAAGACCGACAGCCAAAGCTTCCAGGTCCCTCGCAGCAAGACCTCCGTAGGTTGGAAAACCCTCTGTAAGAATAAGCGAGGCACGCAGGGAGGCTAACCAATGATCATTCTTCAGTGCAATAAAACCGCCGATATTTGAAAGAGCATCCTTTTTCCCGCTCATCATGCAACCATCTGCCAGAGAAAAGGTTTCTTGAGCGATGTCTCTTACAGAACGAGATTCTTGCCCTCGTTCTCGCAATTTTATCAGATAGCTATTCTCAGCGAATCGACAAGCGTCCAAAATAAATGGAATTCCATATTTCTTATAAATCTTTGAGGCTTCTCGAATATTCTCTAAAGAAACTGGTTGGCCCCCGCCCGAATTGTTCGTGATAGTCAACATACCACACGGAATTTGGGTCCGATGTTCAGAACAAAAGGAATCAAGCTTTTCTAAATCAATATTTCCTTTGAAGGGGTGCATTTTTGCAGGGTCTTTTCCCTCTTCAATGACCAAATCGACGGCTTCTGCACCAGATTGTTCGATGTTGGCACGAGTGGTATCAAAGTGATTATTAGACGGTATCTTCATTCCTGGTTTGAGAATGACTCCAAAAAGCAGGCGCTCGGCTGCCCGTCCCTGGTGAGTGGGGATAACATATTGATAACCGGTAATGTCACGGACTGCATGCTGGAATCGTTCAAAGCTGGTTGAACCTGCGTAGCTCTCATCAGCGACCATCATTGCGCCCCATTGAGCGGCACTCATGGCGCTCGTTCCGCTATCGGTCAGGAAATCGAAGGTCACATATTTTGCTGCAACTAAAAATAAATTGTATCCCGCTTCCTCAAGAATCTTCTTTCTGCTTGCACGAGAGTGAAACGGAAGGGGCTCTACCATTTTAATTTTGAATGGTTCTATTATGGTTCGTTGGCGTTTTGGTTGATTTTCAAGTTTCATTTCGGATTATTCCAAAGGCTTAAAACGTGCTTGAAAAAATCGCAGATACTTTGGTTCATAAATCATCTGAAGGCCCACTAAATTCTTTCGGTCCTCATAAAGAGCTACCACTGCATCCACCGTCACGTCGCAATGAGACTGGGTATAAACACGACGAGGAAAAGTCAATCGTACAAGTTCCAGCTCCGGGCAGTGGTCTTCGCCCGTTTCCTTATCTCGACCCGCTGAAACAATCCCTCGCTCCATTGAGCGAATTCCAGCTTCTAAATAGAGCCATGCTGCTAAGGCCTGGGCCGGATATTGGGTCTGTTGAAGGTGAGGCAGAAACCGTTTGGCATCTAAAAATACTGCGTGTCCACCGATGGGACGTACGATTGGAATCCCAGCCCGCTCAAGCTTTTCTCCGACGTAAGCAACCTGCCCGATTCGCGCCTGAATATGCTCATACTGCACGGCCTCGACAATACCACGAGACATGGCCTCCATGTCTCGTCCCGCCAGTCCTCCATAGGTATGAAGTCCCTCGTACAACACAACCATGTTGCGTGCTTCTTCAAAAATATCCCAATCATTAATCGCCAAGAACCCACCGATATTTACCAAAAGGTCCTTTTTGCCACTCATCGTACAGCCATCGGAGAGAGAACAAAATTCAAGAAGTATTTCAGCAATGGTTTTGTTTTCAAAACCTTTCTCTTTGGTCTTGATGAAGTAGGCGTTCTCAATTGCGCGAGTCGCATCAAGCATCACCTTTATGCCGTGCTTAATGCAAAGTTCGCGAACCAGTCTCATATTAGCCATTGAGATGGGCTGTCCACCGGCCATATTTACAGTTGCGGCAACACAAACATAGGGAATCCGATTGGCACCAACCCGTTTTATCAGGGACTCCAGTTTACCTAAATCAATGTTGCCCTTAAAGGGAATTTCACTTTCAGAATCATGAGCTTCGTCCACAATGACATCGACAAACGAAGCTCCCATTAGTTCCTGGTGCGCTCGCGTGGTTGTAAAATACATGTTTCCTGGAACAAAATCGCCGGGCTTGATTAAAATGCGAGACAAAAGATGTTCGGCTCCACGTCCCTGATGGGTAGGAATGAGATATTTATAGCCATAGTATTTTTGTACATTGCGCTCCAAATTATAAAAGTTTGCACTTCCTGCATAGGCCTCATCCCCGAGGATCATTCCAGCCCACTGACCATCGCTCATAGCATTTGTTCCACTATCAGTCAGAAGGTCAATATAAACATCGTCACTCTTCAAAAGAAAGGTATTGTACCCGGCCTCCTCAAGAGCAATTTTGCGATCATCTTTTGTTGTGGTTTTAAGAAGTTCGACCATTTTGATCTTGAAAGGCTCAGCCCATGCTCTCTTTTTTTGTTCGCGGGAATGATCATGAGGGGAATTATTGTTTTTCATAGGCTCCAAATCCACAAATGGCTCAATAGTTGAAGAATGATCTGAGTTGTACTAAGAAAAGCTACGGCAAGCAAGTAGGCGGCTTTTTTCATCTCATCTAGACCTGTTAGGCTAAGGAGTAGCTGCGTCACAGAATCACATTTGCAGTTTTTATTATAAAGCCAAGCAATGTAACATATTATTTGCAGATAGGAAAGTATGTCTCATATAACTCTAGATGATTTTGAAGATATCACCGGCTGGACCATGCACTCCTCAGGACAAGCAAACCTCAAATTAACACAAAGTGAAGGCCTCAACCGCAAAGCCTTAAAATTAGACTTCGACTTTAAGGAGGCGCGCGGATTTGTGACTGCTCGGAAGGAGTTTTCCTTTTCAACTCCCGATGACTACATCATTTGCTTTGATTTTCGCGGAAATCTTTCAATAGAAAAGTTCGAATTAAAGCTGATTGATCAATCCGGCCTAAATGTTTGGTGGTACAACTCTCCCCATCTTGAGATTTCTGATAAATGGCAAAATCTGTCGATTAGGTCCCACCAGATTGAATTTGCCTGGGGTCCCTTAGGTAGTAACAGTGATCCCATAACCGAAATTGGAGCAATTGAACTCGTTTTTTGGGCTGACTCTTCAGAGCGGGGATCAATGTGGATCGACAATCTCAGACTCATTGACAAGAAAATCCAAAATCCTGCTGTTGTCACTGCATCGAGTTCGCTTGCAGACCATCGTCCAGATTCTTCTTTGGACCCATCATCTGAAAACGGTTGGAGAAGCACGACAGCCAAAAAACCGCAATGGTTAGAGATCAATTTTGGAGAGGTGCGAGAGCTTGGTGGGTTAGTCATTCATTGGGATTCTTTGCACCAAACTAAAAAATTTGAAATACAATGCTTGAGTGAAGGGGCCAACGAGTGGAAAACGATTTATTTTGCTGAAGCTGTGTCTCATGTGCGGAGTTACATATATCTGCCGGGAGCGTCATGTCGTCAGCTGCGTTTCAATTTTTTGGAAAATTATGGATCAGAGAGTTTTGGACTTAAGTTCCTCGAGATAAAAAGTCATCAATTTTCCCGATCTCAAAGTTCTTTTTTTAAAAACGTCGCTCGTTACGAACCAAAGGGAACCTTTCCAAAATATTTCTATGGGGAACAGAGCTATTGGACCGTGATTGGGACTCCTGAAGAAAATTCCTTCCAAGCACTCATTAACGAGCAAGGAATGGTGGAGATTGATAAGGGTAGTTTTTCTGTAGAACCATTTCTGTTAGCTGAAGGAAGTTTGGTGACTTGGAACGATGTTGAAGTGACCCAAACTCTCGAACAGAGCTTGCCCATCCCCTCAGTTCATTGGAAAAGACATGACCTTCATCTTCAAACTACCGTCTATATGGATAGCACAGAAAAGAGATCGATTGTTTACATTCGCTATCGCGTTCAGAATTTGGGAGAAATAAGTCAAAATGTTTCCTTATTCGCCTTGCTGCGACCATTCCAAGTGACCCCTCCCTGGCAGAGTCATCTCAAGTTCGGTGGAATTTCACAAATTAACGAACTGATTGCAGTAGAAGGGGCTATTCAAGTAAATAGAGAGAAAATCGTGATTCCTCTCAGTAATTCTGAATGTTTTTCCTTTTCTTCTTTCGATCAGGGACCACTCAGCCCAATCATTCGCAATGAACCGCCGCCTGAAATATCACAATTGGTGGATAGTTACGGATGGGCTTCGGGCTCAATGAAATTCAAATTTGATTTGAAACCGAATTCAATTAAGGAGGTTTATTTAGCGATACCCAGTGACAATTGCTCAAGTGAGAAAAAGACAATAAAGGAAATCTCACAAATGTCTGGTTCTGAAGCCTTTGAGAAAGTTGTTCAGAACTGGAAACATAAGCTCAGCCCTGTTGAAATCACCTTGCCGGATTCGGAACAGCATTTTATTGACGCTCTTAGAATATCTGCGGCACATATACTTATCAATCGTGATGGTCCTGCCTTGCAACCTGGCCCTCGCCGTTATGCATGCAGCTGGATTCGTGACGGCGCCGTGATGGCGGCCGCTGCTCTTCGTATGGGATTCAATGAAGAAGCAAAGAATTTTATCAAATGGTACGCTCAACATCAAAACATGAAAGACGGCCAGCTCCCTTTTGCTATCGACCATGAAGAACATTTTGAACCACCCGAGCACGACAATCTGGGTGAGTTCATTTTTACCATCGCCGAGTGTTTCCGCATAACAAAAGACATGGAGTTTCTAAAATCTCTGTGGCCATCCGTTCAAAGAGCAATAGGCCAAACTGAGTTTCTGCTCAAACAGAGATTAACTGCGAAGTACTTGCAGCCTGAAACTCAGGCTTACTACGGACTGCTACCTGAATCAGTTAGTCACGAGGGGTACCTATTCCAACCCGTTCATTCCCATTGGGATAATTTTTGGACCTTGCGAGGTTTGATCGATGCCGCCTTTTTGGCCAGTGTTTTGGGAGATGTTCAACAAGAAGCTCATTTTTCCGAACTGTGCAGATCATTCAAAGAAAGCCTCATGAACTCTCTGAATTTGACGATAAAGGAAAGAGGAATTGATTATTTTCCTGGCTCAGTCGAGCTTGCCGACTTTGATCCCTCTGCCACCGCCATCGTTGGATCTCTCCTCAATGATAATCAATTTTTTACAAATGAGGTATTTCGAAATACCTTTGATAAATATCTCATTGATTTTGATGCCAGTCACAGACGACAGTCAGGAAAGTGGATTAACTTCACTCCCTACGAAATGCGCATCATAGGAACACTTGTGAAAATGGGAAGAAGAGAAGAATCCTATAACCTTCTCAAGTTTTTTATCGACGAAAGAGCCCCACGTTCCTGGAATCAATGGCCAGAAATTGTTTGGCGAGACCTTAAGGCTCCGGCTCACATCGGGGATCTGCCCCATTCATGGGTGGGGGCAGAATACATTCTTTCCTTTTTGTCCGTTTTCGCCTACGAGAAACTTGACTGTCAGAACCTCGTTCTGGCGGCTGGCATACCAAGAGATTGGTTGAGCCACGGGGAGATATCAGTCAGAAATCTTCCAACCTATTTTGGGAAAGTAAGTTATACGCTTCGAAAATCTGGGGATAGGCTTTTAAAGATGTCGGTATCTATGGATTCATCTGACTCTCGGCTCAGAATTGTTATTAAGCCCCCTCTCTTGGCCGCATGATCGAGGTTCAAGTAAATTCGAGGAAACTTTCAAAATTTGATCCTGAAAATTTAATTATCTACGATTGTCCGGCAGAAATTCTGATCAGGTATTCAATTAGTGATTAGAGCTGTTTAAGGAACGAACCGTCCATAATCCATCCCTTTTTAATTCTAGAATTTGATCGTGAAAGGGAAGCAGCGCCGGATCGTTGGTTGTGCTGATGTAGGTGATCGAAGACTCATGAAGAGCCTTATAAATTATCTGTCGGACCTCTGGAACAAGGGTGCTGATTGCTTCATCTAAAAAAGCAAATTGAGGCCTAGCGATGAGCAACTGTGCAATCGACAAAAGCTGAGACTCGCTTGTCGAAACCCGTGTGGACCAGTCTTGATCAGCGTCGAGCCCCCCAACTCTGTTTAAGAAAGATTCCAACTGAACAATTTTTAAAACATCTATTAAACGTTGATCTTCAATACTATTATCTACACAAGGATAGGTTAAAACAGACCGCAAAGATCCCCGCTTCAAATAGGGGTGTTGAGGTAGAAACATGAGTTGCTCTTGCTGCGGCCTTCCAATTCGACCCTTGCCGGCTGTCCAGATTCCTGCAGTGGCATTAACTAGCAAGCTCTTTCCCACGCGGTTAGGCCCGAGAATTACCAGCCGTCTTCCCCGAGAGATTTCTAAGTTCAAGTTGAGGATCAGCGGCGCTTCATTCTCAGGTCCGAAAATTGTGAGGTTTTCGTATCTAATCGAATCGCTTCTATCAACAATCTCAATGGTTGGTCTATGAGCTACTGGTTTTTTTAACATCGCTTCATTCAGTGAATCTAAACGTGAGACAATTGCTACAAAAGAGGAGAGCCTCTGAAATTCAGTGATAATCAAAGAAAAGGCACCCAATACAAACACAAATGCAGACGCCGCTTGAGTGATGACTCCAAATTCTCGATTGCCATCCAAATAAATGGGCGCTACGATGATGATTGGGACAAGCTGAGCCCAATAGTTATATCCAGTAGTAAAAAAGCTGAGATTTCGGTTGACTGATATAATCCGCTTGAGATTATCGACGACAATCGCCAAACCTTTTTGAACTCTCGTCAGCTCTTTGCTCTCACCACGATTTAAAGCGACAGAATCGGCATGTTCACGAATTTGAATCAAATTATACCTTAAATCTGCCTCCTTTTTTAACTGAAGAAAATTGAGATGGACGAGGCGATATCCAATTAAAAAAGTGATTGCAGAACCAACTGTGGCGTAAGCCAGGGCCCCGTAGACTAACCAGGGCGTGATCGACCATAGGATGCTTGCAAATCCAATGAATGCGACCACAGAGTTAAGAATTATGAGAAAAAAGGACAAAGTTGTGGCAGTAAACGTTCGAATGTCCTCTGTGATTCGCTGATCAGGATTATCGATATCAGGTTGTTCATTTAGCCTGCAATAAGCTCTATTGCCTAGATACTCACGCAAGAAATAATCTGTTAGCCACTGCCTCCAGTACAAAGCGAATCGCTCTTCAATGAAACGAAAAAAAACAGCCACCACCGTAATTATTCCGACTATTCCAGAGCACTGAAGGGCCAAGAGCAAAAACCTCGTGGATTTTCCATCGGCTAAGACCGTCATCATGTCCCGATTGAGATAACTTGAAATAATATTTAGTCCATTTATAGACAAAGACAACACAACCAGCAAGCCAAGGAGGCCAAGTGCCTTTCCGCCTTCGGAGGAGACGAAAAATGGCCGTGCTACAGAGTACAACCGAACCCAGAATATTCGCTTTGTAGGCCCTGTTGATAATTCTATAGAAATAGTTTCCTCCCATCATTCAAATTCAATTACTATTCCTCACGTCTGAGTTTATTCTATCAGATTTATTTCCGTTTGGCAGCCAACTCTTCCTATCTATCAAATCTATCGGAACTACTGAAAAGCCCATTTGTTGGCCTTGCTCCGGTTAAAAATAGGGAGTATCTAAAAGAGATGAAAAAAGCAGATCAGACGAGAGCAAAAATAATCAAGTCAGCCGCCTTTTGTCTGGCTCACTTGGGCGAGCGGGAAACGACATTTCAGGCTATTGCCGATCATTGCGGAGTGAGCCAGCCTTTGGTTGTAAAGTATCTGAAAAATAGGGAGGGTATTTTTTCAAATGTTATTGAAGAAATGGTGGAAAAAGCCAAATCTGCAACTGTCGAAGTCCTCAGCCAGAGTTCTTCTGCAACAGACGCCCTCACCAAGTATTTATTTGTTTCTTTAGAAAATTTTGAAAAAGATCAGACAATACCTAGAATTTATTTGATGCTTTATTATTTTGCAGGAATTGATCCAAAATTCAGAGCAATAAACTCAGAAATCAAAAGAGGGGCAGTGGATAGAATATATAACATTCTTGAGGCTGGTATTGAATCTGGCGAATTTCGGCGCTCTCTTGATACCTATGGTTTAGCCCGTATTATTCATGATGGAATAGTTGGGATATTACTAAGCTCAATTACAGAAATTGGAGCGCCTCCAACTAAAAAGGTCGTCAAGGATTTCAGTGAAGCTATTCAAGCACTAGTTAGGGCTTGATCTCAGGCGCCTTAGAATTTCATGAGCTACATCAATTGGTATGAAAAATGAGACATACTTTGCCTGAGAAAATTGTACTTCATCTAGATTAAAGATCGTTCCTTCTGAAGGTGGCTCTTCCATTCTCATTTTCTGAAGGCCTCCGAAAGCATTTTCAAAGGCATAAAATATCCAAACGGGGTCCCTCATACGCTCCAATTCTCGAAATTCCTCTGAATTCACGTCAACATGGCGGTAATTTCTTGGCAAGGTTCTCATTTCAATCGCCGCAAGTGAGTGAGGAGAATCATTAGGGATTTTCCACGAAGTGCTCTGCTCTTTTGACGTCAACGCAACCAAACCCAAATCGATAAGTGGCTCAACTTCAGGCGGCGTCAGGAGAATCTTAAGTAATTTTGGATCCTCTCCAGAAGAAAGAAACAGAGTAATAATTTGGTCTAACTGGCGGGCAGATACGATGCGATGCCAATCTCTGATGAGATCCTGATTCAGCTCCAGGACATGTTCCGTTACTGTATTTATTTTACCTTCAACCTCATAATTTTTGTTAAATGTTCTCGAAATAGCTCGATCAATTGGCAAGCCCTGTCTCTTCAGAGCTCTCAGGACGGGAGAATTGACCTGAAAAAACACTCGATTGACAATGTTGTTCTGCCTCAACCAAACAAACAATTGTCGATACAGATACAACTCCATAAATTTAATGTCGTGGCCCGTAACCAATGAGTCATTTGAATTTTTAGAGAGACTCAAGCGGCCCGCTTCGGCGATCACTTCTCCGGGTGATCGCTCAATAGGGCCTATTTCGTCTTCAACATGAAGAGGCTCACTTTTATTTGATGAAAGGAGCACCTGGAGATGGAGCAGCGGCTGGGCCTTGTCAATAAGCCTCTCAGGATCGATTGCAGCTAAGACGTATTCTCTCAGGTCACTGATAGAATAGTAATGAACTAAAAAGTGAATGATACGTTCGCTTTCCGTTGAGTCCTGCTCAAGAATTCGCGGCAATAAGGTCGTCCTCTCGGGACCCTGAAGCGAAAAGCTTTGGTAGAGATTCTTTAATGCTCTTTCCTTCGCCGAAACAGACGGATTCAAAGGCCATTTTGTGGCTGTGCCAATATGGTCTGCCGACAAGTATCTTTCAATTTGTATTTCGGTTGGATGATTCGTGCCTCTGATAACAAGCACCCGAAAAGGAGGTATCGGAAAAATTGTTGAAAACTGCTTTATGATTGCAGAAGATCTCTGCACATAAATAAGGCGAGCAATTTTGTTCTGAACTGGCCCATTCAGTAATCTCAGACAAGAGGAAAATGACAAGGGCTGCGCTCGCGCAGCCATACTAAGAAACCCTGCCACTAAAAAATAGACCAACTGCCCCATGATGCAAGTTTTCAATTGGTCAAAATTTGATCTATTTGAGTTCTTATCTAATTGAGTAATGTTATCCTGGAGCAACAAAACCACCCGGAAAAGTGAACTAAATTTCAGGATTCGAAGAATCCAACTCTCATACTCGAACCAGGAACTAAAATACAATATAAATTTTATAGATTGCGCTAGAAATTTTGTGGCAAATCTACTCTAACAGGAGGCAATCACTCAAAGAACCTCCGCAGCTTGCCTGCTACGGAGGTGATAGCTTTCGAAACAGAAGATAACTTGTCCTTATGTTTTCTCTTAACTTTATTTGTTTAGATCTCTTCGCTCAGACTTCGATTGTAAATCTCACTTTTAAGATAGGCTTCTACCCCAGACACAAATTCTTTGAAGCGAGGGTCCTCAATCATTTTAACAGCTTCCTGCGGTTCTGCCTTTAGGTATCTTACCAAATCCTCATTGGAAAACCCTTCACTGAGAGATTCAATCCTCGCTTGAACGCTCTCATCCCTCGGCAAAGTCGGGATAGCAATCGATGCAGCCATTCCCTGTGGTGTCCTTCTCAATACCATCAAGAGGGTCGCAGCAACTAGTCCCCCCACTCCGAGCTTAGCTAGTCCATTGCCTTCGGTACCACTCTCCAACATTTCGGACGTCACATTAAGTCGGGAAAGGAGACCCGAAACAGATTCTCGAGGGTCTGATTCCTGTTGAACCCTCGCGCGAGCTGCCGGACTGGACGATCGCTCTTCGATTCCTTCCCTCTCATGCGCGGAAGAGACAGCTGGCACCGAAGAGTGGAGCTCCTCTGGACTGACTGAGGTGCACACAACTGGAAAATATTGCCAAACAAAGCGAGTCACCTGGTATTGGTAGGGAGGTGCTCCAACCATGGTCGGCACTGGGTTTAAATAGAAAAAAGTCCCAGCACCCTTCCCGAAGTTTGTAACTGCAAGGTCGATCCACAACTTTGCACCTTGTCCCGATGCAAAACTTACGATCTCATACGGGTACCCCCCTGGCCCACCTGATTGTTGTACAACCTGTCTATCGGTTAAGCCCGAACCAAATGTGCCAAGAAAAGTTTGACCATGAGTTCGTGATGGTTCAGGAATGAGTTTAGCCGAATACTCCTGCGCTTGCCCTCCAGGAAGCGTTTGGACGGACATAATTCGTTCTGGACCAGTTCCAATGAGTTGAATATTAATTTCATCAACTCCTTGCCACGGGAGAGCTGCTCCGACACCAGTACAAACAATTGCTCCCGCGCCGGGCTGATCCTGAGCAAAACTATTTAGTTGCCCCATAATTACAAACCCAAAAAGAAGACTGAATACGCCGACTCTCATGTTTCCTCCCTTTAATCTAATAAGAATTTTGGCGGACACTATATCAATGACCCGCCAACTACAAACAATATTTTTGAGTATTTACTCACCAATATGTTTACAGAACACATAAGCATATAAAACTAGGTAATATCAATATATTAAGTAGTTTTATGGCAGATTAAGAATAATATATTTTGAGTATAAACTAATTATTTGTGACTCTGTCGGGACAGATATCGCGCGAGAATAGCAGAGTCGAAAAATTCAAATTTACTTAAGTTAGGATAGAATTCAAATTTGGGTTTTCAAAAATTCAATTTTTCTTCTCAGGGTTTTTGCATCAATTTCAAGGAGTTCCAGGCTTGTCTTTTTTTGCAAATACTCAGCATTGGAAATCGCTCTCTTTTGAATGAGCTGATGATATTTTTCTGACAAAATTGAGGCGTGAGACAATTGGTTTTCTATTTTTTTTAAATTAACAATCTCCGCATCCAGCGCCAGACGTTGCGATTTTTTAAAGAGCTCGTTGATTCTTTCTTTGTCCTCAGAGTCGCCGCCATTGCCTTTAGATATAATCTGCAGAAGGTCAGTGATGACATCGTACCTGAGAAGTTCCATCCTGTTGATGTCCTCCTCGAACATCTCAGTTTCCAGTTTAACTTGCGCCATTAATAGTTCGATTTGAGAAGAAAGATCAGATTGAGAGAGTCGACGATAGCGTTCCAAAGAGGATCTCAAGTAGGAAATTTTTTTGTGAAGAGCTTCCGTCCTTCCTTCGCCTTCAATCTTTTTCTTGATAACATCAATGTACATGAACTTCAGATCCATAGAGGAACTGGCGTTTAAAGACCGAAGCTCCTCTGACGCCCGTACATTAAACACACACATAGCCATTAAAAGGACAGTCAACGATCTCATGTCCCCCCTCAGCAACCTCTCACCACGCCATCACGTTACATGACATTATAAATTTAAAAAAATTAAAAAATCCATTTTTATTTAGCCGCTTTAGTCCAAGCGAATAAGAGCGCCCCCAAGTTCAGACTGACGCAGAATCCAAATGAGCGGATTCGTTGGCCACTCTAGGCCTGGTCCTGGGTTGTTCTTCTCCAATGAGAACAAACTCATTGGATTCCCCTTCATGGGCATAGACATTTGCAGTGCTCAGTTCGAACCACCATCCATGCAACCTGACATTCCCTTGATCCAATCGCTCTCGTACAATCGGGTAGGTCTGCAGGTGTTCTATTTGCTGTAGCACATTTAACTGCGAGAGTCGGTTACTTGGACTCAGTCTTGAACTCGCTATAGAAAGCTTTTCCAATGATGGCTCACCGTGACGCAACCACGATCGCAAGTTTGGGGCCGCAAGGCTATTTCGTCCTTCCAATAAAGCATGCATGGCCCCACATTCGGAATGACCGCAAACAATGACATCCGACACATTCAAATTCATCAGCGCAAATTCGATTGCCGCCCCTTCCGACACATCACCCGAAGAGTGGCCGTCCTTCTTACACATAGGAATTAAGTTTCCTACGTTCCTAATAACAAAAAGATCGCCAGGATCAGTGGACGCAAATAAATTCGGAACAACTCGGCTGTCAGAACAGGCAATGAACAGGGTATCTGGAGATTGCCCCAAGGCTAACCGAGAGAATTTTTCCCTATACTCCGGCTGTAAATTCCGGCGAAATTCGATAATCCCATCCACAAGTTTCTTCATGGTAACAAACCTTCTCGATAAACTCGATTCCCGGCGAAACTGACAAGGTTCAAAGTGACACTCCCCACTTTCTAACCATGGCCCCTCCGATCGATATCAAAGACATATTGCACTATCCCAAGCTGCGACTGGCATCCTTATCATGCAAGCTGGAGGTACGCAAGAGAGGCCTTATCTCAACCGCCTAAGAAAACACCCACTCCAAAAGGAAGACAAAAGGCGGAGCAAGTCTAGATTATAGGGTTACTCACCACAAAAATTTGCTAACTCCAAAATGACCTGGATTTATGCACCGACATTGGGTCAGAATAAAGCCATGAAAACAGCTCAAGACCTTATGACTTCGCAAGTATATTCAATCAATTCCTCAGATGAGTTGGATACTGTCATCAGAGATTTTCTCCAATATGGAGTGACCACGGCGCCCGTGCTTGACCATATGGGTGACGTTTTAGGTATTCTGTCTGAGCTTTCACTCGTGAAGATCTTTGTTCGCCAAAGCCTAAAGGAGTCGAAGGTAGTTCGAATTGGACAATTTTCTGATATTCTCGAAGAACCATTTTTTGTTAGCCTAGACACGCCTATTGCTGGAGTCATGAAGGCTTTGGTTCACTCGCCTACACACCGCGTGGTTGTCCAGAATCTGGGAAAACAAATGGTGGGGGTTATTAGTCCAAAAGATGTACTGAGATTTCTTTTGGGCGAATTTGACGAATCTAAAAATTTGAACAGTCAATTAGAGAAAGCACATGAAAAACTAAAGGAAGTCATGTCCCAACTTAAAGACACAAAAGAAGTCTTGATTCGCTACCAAAATTTTTACGAAAAAACTCCGGTCCTGATGCACTCGGTGGACGCGGAAGGCAACATTGTAATGGCAAACCACTGTATACATCAGGCACTCGGATACAATCCCGGCGAACTAATTGGTAAACATATTGACGACCTTTATACCAAAGATCATGTTGCTGACGCCCTCCGAGGGCTAAAAAATATTGCTAACAATGGTTTTCACAAGAGTACTTACACAACAATGATGACCAAAGAAGGGAAACCTTTCAGAGTGGATATAGCCTCGTCCGCGATCAAAACTCCGGATGGAAATTTTTTTGCGACTATTTCAGTTTCACGACCGATAAATTCGGATACCATTCTCAGAGCACTCCGCGGATTGCTTCATCAAGAAAGCCTTGGAGAGGAAGACCTCAATGCATTTTTACAGGAAATACAAGCGATGGGACTGTCTCACTCTCCAAAACCAATCTCAAAAATTTAGTTGCCAGCTGACGAAGGCTGCGGAAATTTTTCGACGATGAGCGTTTGGGTCGGATACGCAAATTCAATATTTTCTAATTGAAATTTCTTGAATATCCCAATGAGAAGCGCCTGTTTCAGATCCATATAGATCTGAAATTCTGGGTCCATGACCCAGAATACAATCTCGAAATCAAGCGACGAATTTCCATAATTTGAAAAATGACAGCGCTCATATCTAAGATTATTGATATTCTCCACAATGGCTCTGATCCAAATTGGTATCATCTCCAACTTATCTGCTGGAGTCGAATAGGTAACCCCAATATTCAATACACCACGACGTTCAGACATTCGCTTAAAATTTTGAATCCGGCTTTCCAACAAGTCCTTATTTGAAAAAATTAGCTCCTCTCCCGAAAGGCTGCGTACTCGGGTCGTCTTGATTCCAATGTGCTCCACTGTACCCTTCTCATTTCCGACATATATGAGATCCCCTATTACAAACGGCTTATCAAATACAATTGATAGCGAAGCCAACAAATCTCCCAATACATTTTGAGCAGCGAGAGCTACGGCGATTCCTCCGACCCCGAGTCCAGCAACCAAAGCTCCAACATCCACTCCTATGTTACTCAAAGCCAATAAACTGGCGACACAAATCAAAAGTGTCTGGGCTCCCACATAGATTAATCCTATTGCCGACTTCGAGGAACCATTACTGGATAACTTCTTCGAGAGAATATGTTCTCGCCACCTGCTGAGCAGCTTCAATCCCCAAATGCAAAATTGATAGGCAGTGAGTAAAACGACCGAAACATGTAGAATGCGGTTCATGGCATCAGTGGTATTAAGAGTCTGAGCCAACAAACTGAACATCCACGTAAATATAACGAGCTTCCTAAGTCCATCAAAACAGTCCCCGATCAACTCATGAAAGACTCCGTCCTTGTTTTTTGTAAAATGCCGCCAACGATCAGATACAAGGTTGAGCGCGATCTTTATAAAGGCCGTCAAGCCAATTGCCACGCTTATCGCAAGCAGCCATTTGATTTCGCCCCTCACCGATAAGACTTCACTTAACTGCTCAAACCAGGAAGTCACAAATCTCTCCTTTTGTCATAGGACTGCAATTTCTAAGATATTCAAACAAAAAAATCAAATTGTTACTGAATACAGTTTATCGACACATACAAGTGACTGTCATTTGAGTTCGGACCAATCCCTTGCTATTAAGGCCCTTTTTTGATCTCCTGCCCAGACGAAGGTCTGCCGACAATGATCTCGTGAGAATTTTTGAATATTGGTAGCTCTATAAACTGTGAGAGGAGGCACTTTATTGCCCTCACATTCTATTCAATTCGAATTTAACAAAAGTTTCATCGATGCTTTGCGTACGGATTTGTCACGCATTTTAAATATCATGGAATCGATGATAATATGGAGAATATTTGTGGCCGCATAGATGGACCAACTCCAGATAATAAAATCACTCTTCGGCCCTGACCCCATCGAAAGAAAGTAATCTGCCATTCCATTCTTTCTAAAAAGAAGAAGAAAAAAATAAAGAGTAGTGATACCAATAACAAAAATTGAAGAATACATCACAACACGTTCTTGCCTAGATCTCTTGATTTTTTTCCATACAAGGAAATATTCATAACCATGAATGATTCGAACACCCGAAACAGCGGCCATTGAAAATGCGTAAAATGGCCACACAAGATATCTGATGGAAAAAATCAATTTAATAGGCAGACCCAGCTTAAAGCATCTGTATCCTACAAAAATAAGTCCAGCCGACACGCACAAGGAAAAAACGACAGCAATAGTCTTGTAATACATTGCGTAGGCCAAGAAATGTTCGTAGCCGTCCAAATATCCCCTAAAAACGATTGTGCTCAAAACGACACTAAACAGCAACATTCTAACGAGATTTCGCTCGATTTCCAAATACCACTTCAACCGATTCCGAGTTCCCTCCGGCTCGGAGGATGCCTGAATAACTTTGTTTGAGTGAATGAAGGATACTCCCATACTCTGATAGATCATATGGAAAGATGAAAACAACACCGAATCCAAAAAATAAAAAGAAACAAGCAAAAACGATAAAAGTTGATTGTCAATTTTGAGCTTTTTAAACGACGCTCCAAAAACCACAAGAAGTACGGCAAAAATTAACCCAAACGGTACCCAAAAAAGAAATGGCTTCCCATTTGTCTTCGTATCAATCCAAGCCTTTATTTCAAGCACAGTTAAAAGAAGAGAGAGCGAGAACATATGATGCGCGGCCGCCAAAGTTGAGAGCGCTAGGATGAATCCAACCAAGGACAAGGGCCTTAACAGCGTAAGCTCAGCAGCAGACAAAGCAAGAAAACCAAAAGGAAGCAGCAAATTTACCGATTCGTCAGTCAGACCAAATGTCGAACCCAAAATTCGCGACATACACCGACCCCCCAAGACCTCTCTCACTTTTTGCTACTTACAGTAAAGTTACTATATTAAGCTGGTCAAGTGCAATCGGCTTAGAAAGAATGTAGGTAAAAGTTATGCATTCCAATCAAGGCAATTCTTGGCGCAATTTAACGGGTCTCTATTCTTTGAAGGAGAATTTTTTGCATTTTTTTCGACAAGAAAAAGTTGGAAACAATTTTTTTATCAGTGCTTCACTCTTTGAGAGCCAACTTGAAAAATTGAACTTGGCTATTCCCTTTATTTGGATCCCTCTTTTTATATTTGAGCTCTTCATCCAGCCTGGTCTTTACAATCTTGGTTCTGACATGTTCTGGAACTTCATTCGAAATATTCTTTTTCTCAATACTATTCATGTTCTTTTGACCTACATCATGATTTTTCGAAGTGTAGAAGTCAGAGCCTGGCTCAAAGAAAATCGGATTTTCAGAAAACTAGGATTTATGACAAGTGTTGTTTTTGTTCAGCTATTTTTTATAGCATTTTTTGTTGTCCAAAAAACAAGTTTTCCAATGGGCAGAATCTTGGACTATAGTTTGTATGCTGGAATACTGGTATCATTTGTTGTTTTCGGACTCAAAGTGCATCATAGTCTCTCGCAGGTCAGATATCTCGCCAGATTATACGACACAAAGTGTACGCCAAATGTGAATGGACTTAGAGACGAAACGCAAATGACAGAGAAGGCTCAGAAAGTCGAACAAAGACTATTTATTCTTCTTATCGCATCCTTTTTTCTCATCGGATCTGTTTGGTACGCTCTCGTGGGAGAAAAACTTCCTTTTGAATATTCCGAAATGGCAAAAATTCTCTCTTTGATTCTTTTCATCCCCTGCATAGGAATACTTATTAATTTCTTTCGATATCCGAGGCCCTGGAATATCAATAAGGGCATTTATTTGCTGAGGCTAATTGCCTTCCCGCTCTTTTATATTACCCCGATCACGACCCTGGTAATGAGTTCCTGCCATGGAATGGAATACTGGTGTATCTATAGCACTACCAAGAAGAAATCAGTAAATGGGGTTCAATGGATGAGCATTTCAACATGGATGTTGTTTATTCTCGCCGTTGGTCTACTGTTGACCCCCTATAGCAAAATGCCAGTCTTGAACTGGCTTTTTCCTGATTTGAGTGCCTTTAGCTCCTCCGTATTAATAGGAGTTTCAGTGAGCTTTTCATTTACTCACTACTACATCGACGCACTCCTAATTAAAATGGTCCGAAATGGAAATCAGGAGAAATCCGCTCTGGAGGGTTTTCTAGAAAATAGCGGTGAAAAGACCGAGACTTCGCGGTTATCTTTAAAATTAGCACCCCAAACTACTGAGTAGGAGGATTGGGCAATGAGCTCATATAAATTTAATCGAAGAGAATCTTTAAAGGCTTTGGCATTAGCGGCAGGGTCTTTCACTCTCTCAGCATGCACGCATGGTAACTTGCAATCTTCAAATGCAAGCTCAGAACCTGACATACAGAATGATTGGGGTGCTGTCAGAGATCTTTTTAATCTCGATCGAAAAAAACTTCACTTTGCAAGCTTCGTACTGACGTCTCACCCTACGCCCGTCAGAAGGGAAATCGAGCGTCTTCAGAAGCAATTCGATTCGGACCCCATGGCCAGCAAGGAACATTTTAGTGTTTTCATTGAAAGAATGCACAATTCCGCTGCAACCTATCTAAAGACTGATTTTAAAAATATCGCCTTTACAGACAGCACAACAATGGGTCTAGGTTTATTATACAACGGAATTAAACTCTCTCCAGGCCAAGAGATCTTGGTGTCTGACCATGATTTCTATTCGACCATAGAAAGTCTAAGGTTGAGAGCCAATAACACTGGCGCATTGGTCCGTAAATACGAGCTCTACAAATCGATAAAGCAGGTTTCTGAAGACGAAATACTTACTAATATTCGCAAAAATATAAAGCCGAAAACTCGCGTTTTGGCGACCACTTGGGTTCAATCAGATACCGGGTTAAAAATTCCAGTGAAAGGAATTGGTGAAATTGTTGCTGATGTGAATCGGAATCGTGACTCTAAAAATCGCTTGCTCTATTGTATCGATGGAGTTCACGGATTTGGAGTTGAGGAAATGACTCCAACCGAAATGGGTTGTGATTTTTTTGCGGCGGGGACTCATAAGGCAATATTTGGCCCCCGTGGCACCGGCATATTATGGGCTAAGGATGCCAAATGGCCAAGCCCAGACATTGAGGCAACAATCCCTTCTTTTTTTGGCACAAACTATTTTGGCCAAGCTATGTCCCCTGGCGGAATGCACACTTTTGATTATCGTTGGGTCGTCTACGAAGCCTTTGATCTACATTTAAAAATTGGCAAAAATAGAATCGAAAAAAGAATCCACTCTCTAGCCACCCAGATGAAGCAGGGTCTGCTTAAAATTCCCCATGTTGACCTTATGACTCCTTTGGACGAACGTCTTTCTGCTGGTCTTATTGGATTTGAGATTGCTGGCATGACTCCAGAGAATGTAGTGCAGGCCCTTGCCAAGGAAAATATCGTCTCCAGCGTGAATTCTCGACTGAAAACAACGGCTCGTTTATTTCCCAGTCTTCTCACTTGTGAGGCAGATGTAGAGACTGTTTTAAAAGTGATTCAAAACAAAATTAAGGCATAAAAATATCTCAATACCTCGCCCATCTCGTGCCAACTCATCGTGCACTCGCGAATTCAGGAGCAATTTCAATTCCCTTTTGCTTTTGCTTCTTTATAAGGTATTGAACGTAGCGGTGAATGAAATTTTCTTTGAGTCCTTAAATCGCCACCACCCCCGATATGTATTTGAGGGAAATGTGGAAATGGGTAGTTGACTCCTCCATACCGACGAGGAAGCGTCGTAAGTCCAGGGTGCCGTCTGAGTCCACTTTGCTTGATCATCACATGACCTGGTACCTAACACTTCAAGACAAGCTTCGATATTGCTCGGACTGGATCCCGCATTCTCAGCTTTTGAATACAAAAATCCACCCCTCGAAAGAGGAAAATAATATTGAGCAGGTCCATTGTAGGAATCAGAAAAAGTCAAAACCGGAGCCAAATCCAGACCACTCGCCATGGGGCAATTGTATAAATCGACGGGCTGTTTTAGAATCACAGCCTGATTGAAAATCGTCGCAAAGCACTTTCCCAGAGCGAACTGACCAGTTCCATTAAAATGCCAAGTGTCGCTCAACACAAAGTTATCCGTAGATAATAGAAACGTATTTTTTACTTGTCTCGCCAATTTTTCCTGGGCAGATCGAACCCCAACAACTGATTCAAGCGGCAAGTGCGCATAACGGTAAATTCGCCCAAAAATAAATGCCAAATCCTTCTCAACTAAATCGGTACGAATCTTTTCAATGAGGGTGAATAGGTTGGTCTGGTACATTTTTCCAATGGATGAATATTCGAGGGCATCGCTTTCTCCCTGCATCCAAAGCATTGCTTTGTACTCAACGTCTCTCTGATTTACCGCGGAGCGAATGTAAGCCAGCAGATTTAAATAGAGAGGATTGTTCTGCGTGACGGTCTGTCCCTGATTATTTTGGTACTTAGGTAGCCATTGTGCCAGACTGGTCCCATTGACCGCATATTTGATGCCGATAATTTTTTTTCCAGGAAAAAGACGACCAATTTCAGATATGAATGAAATCTCAGGACCGAACTCAGAGACACCGTCCTGATCCAAGTCCTGCTGATGGTCCCAGTCAGCCACCCTCCTGTTCGCAACATAAAATTCCACGTTTGAAGGAATCTTGGTCAATTTCTCATTTTTCAAATAGCTATAGAGCTGACCCTGCCCAGCCATATTTGATTGTCCTGCCAATACAAAGACCCAGGGCTTATTGATAGACTGATTTCCTCCGGAGGTATTATTTATACTGATGCCGTTGTCAGAATTATTCTCTGTCTCTTCCTTCGTTTGATCATCATCTCCGTCCTTCAAAGGAAGAAAATGATCGCAATTAACAAAATGAAATAGTAAAATCCCTCCGGTTAGCACAAGGGCATATCTAGTTGATAAAATGAAGAGACGGCGATTTATATTCAATTGCAAAAGCACCTCCTCGAATACAATCTGTATCTCGCAAAAGGCATGCCGGCTCGATCAAGTAAATCACTTTGAATTAAAACCAATTAGTTTGAGTCATTTCAAGTTATTGTGGCGACATCTCAACCCATATTACCAAGCGGAACTGTGCCCAAGCATTTGGCAGGTGGCGACACGCCTCCTCCAATTAAGAAGCCCAACTCCTGTCTCAAATTGAAACAGTCGACCGAAGACCCATTTCGTTTGTCTGGTTGAGTTGTCTTTGCAGATTCTGTTCGAACGTATCAGTTTGACATATGTCCATCAAAAATGGGATCAGGAGGGTTACGGTAATTCAAGCCTGTGACGATAAATGGGCATGGTTTTGATTCTCTTTCTTTCCTTAGCAATTCCCAGGTCAATTCCCGTAGGAGCAGCTTCCTGTGAAGAACTTAAGGTTGGCGAGGCTCAAAACATCATAGGACAAACTGAGCACGGGGCGAATATCCGTAGATACCGTCTTCACCGCAGAAGCGAAAATCGATACGAAGTCTTGTTTAACCCAAAGTTTTCCCATGTCGAACTTTCGAAGCAATTCAATAAGTGCTTTCAGTCCGGGCATCTATTGGAAACGCCAAGCGGTAAGCAAGTCCGCATTATGGCGAGTCCTTTGGCGCCTGAAATAGAAATTAGAAGAAAAGATCGGCCTGGGCCGGCGACAAGAGATCGGTGGGATTCGGCTATGGACTGTGGATGGATGGCTCATGAGTTATTGCATTGGGCTGGGTTGTGCGACGAGTACCGACATTCCTTGAAAAGAACTTCTGCATCAGATAGCACCCATGCCTCGAGCTTTTCCTGTCGAAGAGTAAGAGAGAATAATCTTATGGGCTTAAATTCAAAAGACACACAGAATGTGCTCCTAGATGATCAATTCAACCAAATCATTCTGCCAGGCTGTCCCGTCAACTCGACCTATACGGAATGTGCGAAACAGGCATATTCTTTCCGATCAAGCGGATGCAAAAAGGGTGGCGAATGCAAGGACGTCCTTTCGAGACCGATCTCTGTTCAGCCACCAATTGAAGTGGAAGATAGAGGATCTGAAGCCACGGGCCAGCGTTAGATCCGACATTGTTAACTGTAAATCTGCCGGGCCAGATTGGGTTCTATTTGCTGATTTGAAAAGCCAGCTCCAGCGCCTGACTTGCGTTAAGTCGTGGATCGCAGAGCGTTTCGTAAAGCCCCTCAGCGAGGTGCTCTTCCAAAATGGCCTGATCTCCGCCAATGCACTCCACAACGTCTCTGCCGGTTAACTCAAAGTGCACTCCTCCAGCCACGGTGCCAAAGGATTCATGAACCTTGAAGAATTTTTTGACTTCAGAAATGATCGCGCCGAAAGCCCGCGTTTTGTAACCATTCTTTGCCGTAATTGTATTGCCGTGCATGGGATCGCAACACCAAACAACCTGGCGGCCCTCTTTCTGAACATGCTGAATCAGTTTTGGCAAAAACACATCGATTTTTTCAAAACCCATCCGCGAAATAAGGGTCAAGCGTCCCATTTCATTGCGCGGATTGAGAATATCCATCAGACGTGACAGCTCGTCGGTTGTAATTGAGGGCCCGCACTTCACCGCAATCGGGTTGTTCACACCACGTAAGAATTCAACGTGAGCTCCGTCTGGCTCTCTGGTGCGATCACCAAGCCAAAGCAGGTGCGCTGAACAATCATACCAGTCGCCTTCGTAATCCTGCTCGGGCCTCGCTGTGGTGCTATCCCGCCGAGTTAAGGCCTGCTCATAAGGCAGCAACAACGCCTCATGGGAGGTGTAAAACTCGACCTGATGAATCTGTGGAGTATTTTCGTTGGTAATACCACAGGCTTTCATAAAAGCCAGAGCCTCGTCGAGACGACTGGCAATGTCCTCGTAAAGGCTGCTCTGGGCCGTGTTTTTTTTCACAAAATCAAGATTCCAAGCATGGACTTGTTTCAGGTCGGCATAGCCCCCATGGGAAAATGCGCGCAGAAGATTTAATGTGGCGGCAGCCTGCACATAAGCCCGCTCCATCCGCACCGGATCTGGAGTTCGTGCGATCGGGTCAAAATCACTGCCGTTGATGATATCTCCTCTGTAACACGGGAGCCTCACTCCATCTCGAATCTCTACATCGCTACTGCGAGGCTTAGCAAACTGCCCAGCCAGCCGTCCCACTTTGATGACCGGCTTTTTCCTGACATAAGTCAAAATCACCGCCATCTGTAAAAGCACGCGAAACGTATCACGAATGGTATTCGCACGAAATTCATTGAAGCTTTCCGCACAATCGCCACCTTGAAGTAAAATTGCATCACCTTGACCAACCTCGGCCAAACGCTCTTTGAGACAACGAGCCTCGCCGGCAAACACCAGCGGCGGGTAAACAGCCAAGCTGGCTTCCACTTCTGCCAACTTTCCAGGATCGGGGTACACAGGCACCTGGGATACCTTTTTGTCACGCCAACTTCTCGGAGTCCATAAAGCCTGGTTCATTTTACTGACCTTTCACTTTCACTACCCTACGACCTGATTTTTGTACCGAGGGCGCCTTTTTCTGCTGAAAAGTAGCCTCCGCCAATATCATTTCAAAAATTCCACGAATAAAACTTTTTCGAAGACCCATTTTTGCCCCAAGCTGAGAGCGGTTATGCAAGACCTCGACCTCCCGCTGATTCTGGACAATGCTGCGACGACCCTGCCTTTTCAATTGACCGACTTTTGCTACGATCCCGAATCTCCGCCGCAAAGCTACCAAAATTTGCCGATCAGCCTTGTCTATGTCCCTCCGCAAAAGCTGCAGCCGTCGATCAAACGAATCCTTTGAAGCCTTAGAGGTTTTAAGATTTTTTCTCCTTTTACGAGCCTCACTCATGGTGCCGTACCACGACTGGCCTGCCGAATATTCTGTAAAACTCGGCGTATGCCATTTGCATTTTCCATCAAAGCCTTTGTTTCATCAAAGCTCTTATTCAGAAGTGATTGCTGAAATATTCTCAAATTTTCCATATAAGCCTCCAGCGCGGCAAGCACGTGTTCGCGGTTCTGTTCAAAAATCGGCAGCCACATCGCCGACGAGCTTTTTGCCAAGCGTGATGTGGATTCAAATCCTCCGCTAGCCAGATCAAAAATAGTGCTGACGCTATTTTCCTTATTGAGCACCGTGTTTGCCAAAACAAATGAAATCGCGTGGGATAGGTGAGAGATAAATGCCGTGTGCAAATCATGCTCATCCGCCGCCATATAGACCGTCTTCATCTGCAATACTTCGAACATCTCATCAACTCGACGCAAATGGGATGCTGCCGATTGCTCCGCTTCACAAATAACGGCAGAACGATTCGCAAACAACCCACGGAGCGCAGCCCCAGGCCCAGAATGCTCTGTCCCGGCCATGGGGTGAGCCGCTACATACTGAGCTCTTTTTGCATGCCCCGCCACAATTTCGCAAATCGCCTTCTTGGTCGAGCCCATGTCAGAGACAGTGGTTTCAGCACTTATCTGGTCCAAGACTTCTGGCAAAAGTGAAATGATCTTATCAACCGGAACCGCCAACACCACCAATTCTGCACCACTCAGGGCTTCCTTGAGGGGCGCAATTCTGTCAACGATCCCGCGGTTCAGTGCCAATCGGCAATGTTCAAGATTCACGTCAACGCCAACAACACTTCTCGCTAAGCCTTTTGCCCTAAGATCCAGCGCCAGCGATCCTCCAATTAATCCCAAACCAATCACGGTAAGGTTCATAGCCAAGGTCTCTCACTTCGTTTGTAATCGCCAAATTGAATTAAATTAATGGTCTTGGCTTTTAGCTCATTCAAAGCCAACTGATAATCACCCATATTCAGCCACTCAAGATCCACATGAAAGGAGTATTCATAAGGCCTGCCCAATACGGGAACCGACTGCAGCTTTGTCATATTCAGATTGTGCGTTTCAAAAATTTTTAACACTTTTAGGAGACTACCGGACTCGTGTGCGATCTCAAAGCGAAGAGAAGCCTTATCAGGTGTAACGACTGGTAGACCCCAGTCACGCAAATCCTCTTTATTATTGGCTAGGATCAAAAAGCGGGTGTAATTCAGTTTATTCGTTTCAATTCCCGCTTTTAAGATCTCCAAGCCGTAAACTTCAGCCGCGCCTTTACCGGCGATCGCCGCGTTTCCGAGCAGCTGATCGACGGCAATTCGCCTGGCACTTTCCGCGGTATCTGGTCCTTCTAAGACCTGCAAATGAGGATAGTTAGCAAGAAAATCCTCGCACTGCAGAAGAGCCATGGGATGCGACTGGACAACCAATACATCTTCGATTGTCTGACCTGGCAATGCCATTAAATTCAGTTCAATGCGCAAGTAAACCTCACCGACAATTTGCGATCGAAACTTTTCAAGCAATTGATAGTTCGGCAAAATGCTTCCAGCCAGGGAATTCTCTATTGCCATCACGTTAAAATCGGTTTCGCTCCCCCGCAGAGCCTCGGCCAAGCGCCTAAATGATGAACATTCAACTAATTCGATGGAACGATTGGTGAAATACTCGCGAGCCGCCGCATCGTGAAAGGCGGCGCGAATGCCCTGGATCCCTATCTTGGGGTTTTTTTCATTTTTCACTTTCTCGCCTCACTTGCATATCCTCAACCAGCTTTCTTCTATCATATTCTCGCAGACCTCTGTCGCAACAAGTGATCCACCACAGTCAAAGCGGCCATGGCTTCAACAATAACTACCGCCCGCGGAACCACACAAGGATCATGTCGGCCGCGCCCGGCCAACTCAAGGCTTTGACCGCTCTTGTCGATGCTGGTTTGCTTTTTCATAATTGTCGCTACGGGCTTAAACCCGACACGAAAATAAATATCCATACCGTTCGAAATTCCACCCTGAATTCCTCCAGAGTTGTTGGTGCGTGTCCGAATCTGACCGTTGACGACCTCAAACGGATCGTTATGTTCTGAGCCCTTCTGAGTTACGCCAGCAAAGCCAGAGCCAATTTCAAATCCCTTCGCTGCATTGATACTCAACATCGCCTTAGCTAAATCGGCATTCAAACGATCAAAAATTGGCTCGCCCAATCCAGCTGGGCAGCCACGCACAAGACCGGTAACGACTCCTCCCAAGGTATCTCCTTCTTTGCGGACATCCTCTATAGCACGAATCATTCTCTCGGCCGTAGCTGAATCTGGACAACGTACAGGATTTTCATCCCTTCGCGACAGATCCAAATTCAAGTAGGTTTTGTCCAAACACACCTCTCCCACCTGTGAAACATAGGCCGCCACTTCGATGTTATGCTGGCGCAAAAGCAGCTGCGCCACGGCTCCAGCAAAAACCCGGGCTGCCGTCTCCCGAGCGCTAGAACGGCCTCCACCACGGTGGTCACGCAAACCAAATTTGGCATCGTAAGTATAATCAGCATGCGATGGACGATATGCATTGGCAACATGGTCATAATCCTGTGCGCGACTGTCCTCATTGGGAATCAATGCCGCCAAGGGTGTGCCAAGACTGACATCATTGAGAACGCCAGAAACAATTCTCGCCTGATCACTTTCTTTGCGTTGAGTGGTCAAATGCGACTGCCCGGGTCGACGACGATCGAGCTGCGCCTGAATAAAACCGTGGTCGATTTTCAATCCAGCTGGGCATCCGTCAATCACCACACCCATCATCGGACCATGGGATTCGCCAAAGGTCATGATACGAAAAATTTGGCCAAATGTATTACCGCGCATAAAAGTTCGCCTTTCCTTTCCGCTTCTCTTCTGTGCTCTTCTTTTCTGTTCTCACTCTGGCCTACGAGACAATCTTGATCGAGGCGCTCTTGAGCGAGACAGAAAATGTTGGATCGCCTTTGCATAGGAGTTTACGCCAAATCCAGAAATCTGCTTCACACACACATCACGAATAACCGAAATTCTGCGAAATTTTTCTCTTCTGTGTATGTCGGTCAAGTGAACCTCATAGGCTGGCAAATCCACAGCTGCCAAGGCGTCTCGGATCGCATAGGAATAATGGGTGAAGGCGCCGGGATTGATCACAATTGAATCAGCCCACTTGCGTTGCGCGTGGATAAAATCAATCAGTTTTCCTTCATGATTAGATTGAAACACCCGCAATTTATACCGACTTTTTCGAGCGTCCGCTCTTAATCCTTTATTCAATTCAGCAAGGGTCATGTGACCGTAAATGTGCGGCTCACGTTGACCCAACAAGTTGAGATTCGGGCCATGAATAATAACAATATTCTTCTCAACTTTCTTCTCCTCAACTTTCTTCAGCATGATGGCCTCCCACTAACAGTTTTCTGTAAGCCTTCTCAAGATCATTGCGAGTCACCGTCACGTCTAAAACGGCTCGCCCCAGTCTTTTGAGCAAGACAAAACGAATCCGGCCCTCGTGCTTTTTTTTGTCTTTGGCCATCGCCTGTGTCAGCTGGTCAAATCCAATGTGCTTCGGCAGAGCCGGCACCTCGATCATATTTAGAAAAGCCGTTATGGTTTTTGCCTGGTTCAGTGATAAGTGACCCTTTATTTCTGACAAGCAAATAGCAAAACGCATACCCCAGATAACTGCTTCCCCGTGTTGAAATATTTCATAATCTGTCACAGCTTCGAGCGCGTGTCCAAATGTGTGCCCAAAGTTTAAAACCTCGCGCCGACCCTTGCGATCCCATTCGTCGGCAGCTACAACCTTAGCTTTCCAAGATAGAGATTCATGAACCAGTTTGCTTAGTACTTTGGCATCCAAATTCAAAGCCGCTCGCCAATGCTTGTTCAGATAGACAAAAAGCTCTTTGTCATAGATGAGCGCATACTTGATAACTTCACCGAGGCCAGAAATAATCTCGCGAAGGGACAATGTTTTCAGAAAATTTGTGTCACAAACAACAAGTGCAGGTTGATGAAATGTTCCAATCAAATTTTTCCCTAGAGAATGATTGACGCCTGTCTTACCGCCAATGGAACTGTCAACCTGCGCCAGAAGAGTCGTGGGAATCCCCACCCAACTCACTCCGCGCAGGTAAGTGGAAGCGAGGAATCCTCCAGCATCACCAAGAGTTCCTCCACCCAGTACAAAAACCGTGGAAGAACGATCAATCCCAAATTTGAGAAAATCGCCATAAATCGGCAAAATGCTCGAAAAGTCCTTTAAGGATTCACCGGCCGCCAGTTTAATTACGTCCATCTTCCAGCCTGATTTCCTCAAAACCGCCAACACCTTTTTCGCTGGATGCGCTAGTCTCTCATCAGCGAGCAATATCCCTCGTTTCGACCGGATACAACCAGTTGGACTCTGCAACTGAAGAAGCACTTGACCCAGCCGACTCGTAACTCCTGGGCCAACGAACACACAGTAAGAACGCGCCCCGAGTTTAACTTGCATTCGGGATTCCTTTTTATCATTGGATTTCAGCTTCACGAGACTTTACTCCGCAAAATCTTAATAATTCCATCCGCCACTTCGCTTGGTGATTTTTTGTCAGTTTGAACTTGCACAGAAGCCTCAGCATACTGCGCTTCGCGAGCTCGCAAAAGATTTTGCAAGTGAGTGATTCGATCACCGCTCGTCTTTAAAAGGGGACGTTCCTCCCATTCACTTGAAAGACGCTCCAACAGGCTTTCGGGGCTGGCCTTTAGATAAAACAAATCACCCGCCTGGCCAATCAGTCGGCGATTTTCTGGACTGATCAAGGCACCACCTCCCAGCGCACAAACGCCACCCGCCGAAATCCGGCGCAAAAGATCCTGCAATGCCTGACTCTCCCATCGACGAAATTCGATCTCACCGCCCTCAGAAAAAATTTGCGGGATTGATTTTCCCGCCAATTCGACAATCAATGCGTCTAAATCAAAAAAAGGGCAAGCCAATTTCTGGCTTAGGATTCTTCCCGCCGCCGACTTTCCGACACCCATAAATCCACACAAAAAAATCGGCCGCTGGAAGTCGGCCCGCGGCAAGGGCTTGGCGCTATCAAAACGTAAAATATCACGCAGAAATGCAGTCAAATCACTCGCCAAGACTTCTTTGGTCCTAGCCGACAATGGACCAAACCAAATTTGCCAAGTCGCCAAAGCTTGACTAACAAACATGGTCAATCCACCAATGGCCCGCAAGTTTGCACGCTGCGCCTCTTGCAAAAACAAGGTCTGCTCTGGCCGGTAAATCAAGTCCAGGGCCAAAGCTTGCCGCGAACAGCGAAGAAAAATTTCTGAAAAGTCGATAGGCCCTGAGCCCCTATTAGTCGGGCGAGTATTTGCTAGGTCCCCGTTCATGCGATCATCATAATGGACCATTCCCACGGGCGTCGCCTGCACCACCAGATCAGCCAAGACATCGATTGAAGCGGCCGTTGCCACCGACGAAAATTCTGTTGATTTGAAAACGGCCGACAGATCATTGAGGAGGTTCTGCGCCCTTTGCACTCCACGGTTGATCACTACAATCCTCTGCGCACCAGCTTTCGCACAAGCGTAAACGGTTGCCCGTGCAGCCCCTCCTGCGCCAATAATCAAAATAGTTTTTCCATGACAGACAAATCCAACTTTTTCCAAAGTGGCCTCTATGCCTGCCACATCAGTGTTGTAACCACGTAGTCGCTCGCCCATGACCTTAACAACATTGGCCGCACCAAGCACCTGAACTTCTGGGGCCAGTTCATCGAGATAACACAAAATCGATTCCTTGTGAGGAATCGTGACATTAAGTCCCAACCATTGAGCCCCCTCAGACTGTTTGCGCAATCGCTGACAGAAATTCTCAAGCTGCTGTGACTCCACATCCAGCGCCTCATATCGCAACCGATTGTCCCCCAAACTTTCACCAATAAAGCCAAACACCTGAGGAGAAAGCGAATGCGAAATGGGATGTCCGATGACGGCCGCACGTAAATTCATTTTGTGAGGTCTTGCAAAGTAGAATAAAATTCTGGATAAGAAATCCCGACACAATCAGATCCGCAGATCAGACTCTCCCCTTCGGCGATCAATGCCGCCACGCTGAATGCCATGGCGATCCGGTGATCGTGAAAGCTATTGATTTCTGCACCAATTAGCTTCTGTGGACCCTCGATAATAAATCCGTCCCGGGTTGTTTCAATCACTGCCCCCATAGCCCGAAGATTGGTGGCCACGGCCTCGATCCGATCGGTCTCTTTCACCCGCAATTCTTCAGCGCCCGTGACTTTCGTTGTTCCGTGTGCCTGCGTGGCCAATACTGCGAGGATGGGCAATTCATCAATCAGCGATGGGATCTCGTGTTCCGACACCACAACACCTAACAGCGGTCCATGGCAAGCCTGAATCTCGCCCATGGGTTCTGGATTTTCCTCCGTTAGGGCTACACGGATTGTCGCACCCATGCGCCGTAACACCTCAATAAATCCCGTGCGTGTTGGATTGAGTGAGACACCGCTCAGCCGCAAATCCGACCGGGGAACCAAAACGGCGGCCGCCAGCCAAAATGCGGCGGTGGAGGGATCGCCAGGCACACGTAAAATATTGGCCGAAAATTGTTGACCACCACACACCCGCACCTCCTCGGAGTTAGACTCAATATGCACTCCGAAATGTTTCAACAGCCTCTCTGTGTGATCACGACTATGAATCTCTCCCCAAATCCGCGTATCACCGTCTGCTAACAAACCAGCCAAAATAATCGCCGTTTTAATTTGGGCGCTGGCGATTTTCAGTTCGTAGTCGATTCCGTGAAGACGACGACCCAGAACTTCCAAAGGAGCGAAATCCTTGCCGGTTAGTTCGATCTGCGCGCCCATTTCTCTCAATGGATCTGCCACCCTCCTCATCGGCCGTTTTATCAGGGACTCATCACCTGTCATCTTCACCCGTATACCTTCTACGGCGGACAAAACACCCATCATCAGGCGCATGGTCGTCCCTGAATTCCCGCAATCCAATATTTGCGTGGTATTTATAAAACTTTCAGGGCCTCTTCCTTCTATAATAGTCACATGCCCTTCTTTGCGGATGGGCACTCCAAGTTGTCGAAGAACACGGGCTGTTGATTGGACATCAGCACTTTCTAAAATATGATGAACCTCGGTTCGACCCTGGCTAAGCGCGCCAAAAATCAGTCCGCGGTGGGAGATAGATTTATCTCCCGGCAATTTCAAAGATCCGCGAAAGTTACTTACCGGGCCCACGCGACTGTCCATCATCAATTCTCCAGTTGTATCTGTATATATCGCGCCCATAATAGGCATTACGCGAATACGCGTCAAACGCTAGAGTAAGATTTAACGAATTAGACGCGCTTCCGGGAGGTCTCAGCAGGCCCTTGAGGCTTCGGATCAATTTTTCTCCTGGTCACCTAAGGTTTTCAAAATCAAATCTGAGGTAATGAGTGCTTCTTTAGATGAACTAGAAGCTAATAGGGACAGTTCAACTAAAGAGACATTTAGCTCTTACAGCTATTTTAAATCTGATTATATCCGATTCTTTACCAATGGCTATATATCGCACTTAGCAAACAAATTTGAACCGGGTAGTCTTGAAAGTAGTTATGAAAACGACGGAGTTGAGGCTCTTTTTTATCAGATTAAAGGAATTGGAGGCTGGCTGTTAGAAGATGCTTTCAATGGTACATACACGGACAGGGAGATTAAATATGGTTACTGTGAGGCGAACCCAGGCAGCACGGAGTCTATATGCGAAGAAGGAGTTTATACCCCTTGTATGCTTTGATTGTTCGAAGTATTTCAACAGAGTCATTCATCAAGAATGCGTGTGGCCCTTTTACTGATGTTGTGGTTTGGAGGTTTGGCTGGAACTTGGTTAGTCCAAGCCCCAGAGCTCAAAAAAGATGAGTTCCTTCAGTCACTCGATAATTTTTTGGGCGCATTAGACTACCTTAAGAAGAGTGAAACATGGGACGTCTCCGAAGCTTTTATGAAGAAGCTTGATCAGTTTTCATTGGCAGGGGAAGTTAAACGTGCTCTGCGCAAACGTTATTACGATAGGGGGCCAAAGCTCATGGCGAATTTGGCTGACTGTGCTGCAAGAGCGAAGCAAAAGATAACCGATGCAACATCCCATGTAGTGCCCGACTCAGTAATGACCGAGAAAATGGATAGCGTTTTTGGTTTTAGAGAGTTTCGGTTGCCATACGATGAGCCTGATGTAAAGAACCCATTCAGTGACTCCATGATTTCTAGCGATTTTTCAACCAATGAAAACTTGTACCGCCTTTTCAGGCAGTTGCCGGATAGTTATCCGGTAGTTATTGATTTGAACTTTCAGGGAGCACGCTTAAGAAGCGACGATGGCGAAATAGTAATCAAATCGGGCAATATGCCGCAACTGTTAAATTTTGTAAATCTTATTGATCAGCGTTTTCACTATCAGATTATGACGGATAAGGATGTGGAAAAGGGCATTTACCAATATAACTATAATCAAAGGTATGAGTTTGGTGGCTTGGGGAATCATTTCTGTGTTTTGAACCAGGAGGAAGAGCTGATCTCAATCAATGTGGATACCGATAATGGCAGCGTCTCTTCTAAAAGAGTCAATGCGTGTTTAACCGATAGATACCTCATAGAAAGACGACTAAAGTAATCAATTACGATTTACCCGTATTTGTATTGCCCAAAAACTTTCGTGATCTGGGTCGGCTACTACAGCTCATGTCGGTTACCCGTGATCTAGGCAATAGAAGACCTAACCGAATGCCGTTCAGCGGAAGAATTCTAGTTTTTGCGCATAGAGAATCTACCAAATCACCAAGATCTGGGGTAGGTTTTTTCGGGGACAGTGAAATATACCAACGCCAGCTCGGGTGAAAGAGAGTGGACGGGTTCCGGGGTCAAGACTAGCAAGGATAAGCATGGTCCCGCATGAGAATTGCTACGGATACTTGAGTTTGTAAACATGACGGCCAGAAATCTCAAGCTGAACGCCCCAACTTGTGAGATGAGCACACAACCATAGATCCGGGTGAAAGCTGTATGTCTCTATATGAGCTGTAGGAGCCGACCCAGATCACGAAAGTTTTTGGGCAATACAAATACGGGTAAATCGTAATTTTGTGAGAAATGGAAACGAGATGAAATGTGTTTGGCTTGCAGTCCAATTACTAGCCCTCACCCTCGGTTGGACCGCGAAGGGAGCGATCCCTTCGACGGCTTGTAACCGACTATTGATGGGTCGCAATCGAGTCGTTGGTGTCGAGATCCGCACTACCTCTGAACGCGAAGCAATTCTTCCAGAAATTGGCAAGTCCTACGACCTTAGCTTCTTTTGGGAGGATCGACCGATACAATTTAGCGTAAGTTTTGGGGAAAGGTTCGTGACATGGCTCAAAGAGGGTGGACACCACTTTGACATCGAAGCTGGAATGATAGTGACAAAGGACTCTAAGAGATTTGCCGTCGGAGGAAACAATGAACTATATGAGGAACGCACGGGAAGAACCGCTCCTCCCTGGCTTTTCTACGCTGCAGACAAAAATGTGTTTGGCCTACCAAGAGGAGAATTTTTCCTTGATTTGCACGACTCCGCAGTTACGGCCAACTATTCCGCTCTAAACATTATTGATCGCGCAATTGCACCGTAAGCGATTCATAACCTGTATTTTTCAGGCTCGAGAATCAGGTGATAAAATGATCTCAGCGAGGCGCTCGAAGTCTTCTAGGGATTTGGCCAGTGGTAGCTCAGTGAGCATTCGAACCATGGCCGCGTAGGGGTTCACCCCATTGATTTTGGCTGTTACCGTGAAGCTGTACATGACACTGCTGGCCTCGGCCCCCGCGGGGTGTGTCGGAAAACAGCCACGCATTCCTGCCGATGGCATACTTGCGGATCGCTCTCTCCGTAAAGCCATTGTCCGCCTCCAGACGCCCATCCTTGAGGTAGCCTGTCAGGTACTCATACTCATTCAAAAAGTAGCGGAGGGCCCCTCCGATCTTGCTTTTACTGGAACCTTTGGCTGATGCCTTTCAGCCCACTCCTTCATCTCTTTCCAAATGGGCTCAGCTATTTCCAGCCTCAGGCGGTACCGCTCCTCAGGCGGCATCTCGCCGATTTTTTCTTCCAGATCATACAGTTTTTTAAAGTAACCAAGTCCTGCCTCTCCAAGGCTTCGGCCGGACTTAGCCCCATCCACTGTGGCGGATTCAAATTTCCTGCGGGAGTGCATCCCACATCCTATGCGGATCACGCCCTCTTGTTTTTCCAACACATCATAGGCATTCAATCCGTCACATTGCAGATATCCTGTAATTCCGTCCAGAAGCTGCCTGGCCGCTTCCTGGCTCCGGGATATGCGGTAATCAAACAGAACAATCTTCTTGTCCCCGTAGGGCGTACTCCTCACCCACATCCATGATTTGTCTTCGGCCTTCCTGCCATTCTCTTTGAGAACCTGCACTTGCGTCTCATCCACGGCCACATAAAAAGAGGTTATCAGCCGGTCTGAAAGAACATTCCAGACAGGCACGAGAGCCTGCGCCACTTGCACCACCCAGCGGGCCATCGTGCTGCGGGGAAGATCAACTCCCTGACGCTCCATGATCTCCTCAATCCGATACAGCGGAAGTCCATCGCAATATTTGGAGGTGATAATGGCGGCAAGCAACTCGGGAGTGGCAATCCCCTTAGGGATCACGCAAGGCACTGGCGGAGCGGTCTTCACATAGTCCCCGCTATCCACTCCATACTTGGCCCGCTCATAGCGGATCACACTGACTTTAGCTGGCTCATACTTGAGCTTCTCCGAGAACTCCCAGCCAATCACCTTGAGAGGTTGCCCCTCTTCAGAAAAACGCTCGTTTTCTGGAAGCTCGATCTTCACCACTTCCCGCTCAAGGTTCTCGGGGATTGGACGACGATGACCCCGCTGCCTCTTATGCGAAGGAACCGTGACCTCGACCTGCGCCTCATCCTCTTCGGGTGTCCCTTTGGAGACTTCAAGTTCCACTTCGTTGTAGAGAACCCTCTGTTCCGGCGACACCCAAGACTCCGACTTTCTACCAAACTGCGCTCGTTTGAGAGAACGGATCTGCTCATGCAACCAAGTGACCTCACTTTGCAGGAACTTGATCTTCTCTTCATCAAGACGAGCACGCGCTCTCAGGCCTTCATTCTCTGAGGACAACTCTTCTTGTTTTGAAAATAGCTCTCGCGGCTGCATGCGCGGGACTCTTCAACATTTTCTTCGAAAGATCAACAGACTCTTTCAAAATTTATTTCTGAAAATGGCTTCATTTTCCAAACATCATAACCTTCCAGAAGCCAGCTCAATTGCTCTGTGGATATGTGGACTACTTCCTGCAAAGATTTCCTCGGCCATGGGAACTTTTCCACATCCAATTGCTTTTGCCATAGACAGAACCCACTTCGATCAAAATACAGAATCTTGATCGTGTGCCGTCGTCGACCACAGAACACGAAAAGATTTTTCCCGTTCAACTTTCCCATCTGGGCACTCTCCACAATCTGACTCAATCCCGGAATCCCACGGCGCAAATCGACAGGATCTCGATGCAGAAAAACACCCTCAAATTGACTGGGAGATTTCACCTAGTACCTCCCTGCAGATAAAAGATCAGCTCAGCCACCCATTGTGCGTCAGGGAGCGAACGAACCGCTCTTGGTTTCTGAATTTCCACTGGCACAAAAGCAGAGCTCACCGGCTTTCGGCGTCCAACACTCCCTCTCTTGCTTCCCTTGGATAGTCGATACTTCCAGTTCTTGAACGTGGTGTTGTTCAGTCCCTCTTGCCGACAGAACTCGGTCTCGGAGCCAGAGAAATTTTCTGCCTCCCTGATTTTAGTTTGCCAATATTCTTTGGTTTTTAATCTTTGATCAGAATTTTCCACTCAAGCCTCCTTGGTTGTTGAGCAATATATGTGGAAAGTTCAAATCACAAAAATAGGGTTTATGGAGCGCTTACGAGGAGTCGATCTGGACATGCTAAATGATGATGTACTGGGCAGGTCGCTTGATGCGATCCATGCCTATGGACCCTCGAAATTCTTTTCAGATTTAGTATTTTCTACTCTATTGAAAAATAAATTGGTCTCAAAATTCATTCACATGGATTCGACAAGCCATTCATTTTTCGTGAAGAAATACAGCAAGGATTCTGGGATTGAGGTTAGGTACGGACATTCAAAAGGCCGAAAAGACCTCACTCAATTAGTTCAGTTATTAATGACTACTGATCAAGGGATTCCATTCTGGTCAAAAACCTATTCGGGCAATGCAAATGACCGTGAGATATTTCAGCAGTCAGTCCAGTCGGTTAATGAATATTTTAAGACGTGTGGATTTGCTGACGAAGTTTGCGTGGTATCTGATTCAGCGCTTTACTCAAAAAAGTTCCTACTTAACAAAGACATCACAGGCAGCTGGATGGCTCGAGTACCTGAGTCGATCAAGAGGGCAAAACAACTGGTTGAATCTGATCACAAAAAGGCCCCATGGATTAAGATCAACCAAGACTACAAATACCGAGAGGAATCGGTGTCCTACGGCGGGAAACGTCAGAGATGGATTATAGTTAATAATCGAGAGGCCAGGTATAAGGAGTTGAGCACACTCCAACGAAATTTGGACAAGGAAGAATGGCTCCTTGAGAAAAAGACAAAAAGCCTTATGAATACGGTTTTTCAAAGCCGCGAGACCTTGAATAGTGAGTTCAAAAGAATCGTTAAGCGACATCCTCTGTTTGAGCTGAGAAAAACAATCATTGGCCATTACAAAAGACGTCGAGGTAAAAAGCGCCCGATTCAGTCCGGATATAAGGTCATCATAGGATTTTCAAGGCACGAAAAGCTGATTAAGAAATTAGAAAATAAGAGGGGAAAGTTTATCATAGGAACCAATGACTTGGATCCAAAATTAACTCCTGAAAGAATTGTTGAAGTCTACGGTGGGCGAAACCAGAACATTGAAGGTTGCTTCAAATTTATCAAGGATTCAAGCTTTAGGCTGAACGAAGTATTTCTAAAACGTGTCGATCGAATCGAGTCCTTAATGGCGATCATGGCTCTATCGCTATTTGTAAATAACCTCGGGCAATTGAAGCTGAGAGAAGCGTTGAAGACCAAGCAGCTCAGTTTGCCAAGTCAAAACGGAAAAAGAACTCAAAGTCCGACCTTAAAATGGGCCTTTCAAACGATGAGAAATATCATCAAGGTACGAGTAAATATTTTTGGGCGCATCTATGAAGAGTTCAAAGGGCTCGAGGCCGCTCAGCGAATTATCATCGAGTGCTTCGGTTCGAGCGCCAAAATGATCTACGGCAGCAGCCCTTAGCTCCTTCAAATCGAAGCTAGATTCAAATGACCTCTGATCCCATTTCTTTGGGAAGGGGAGAGCTCCGTTCGGACTCCTTAGAATTGCTCTAGAAAACCCAAAACTTTAACCCGCCAGATAAAATTGAACAGATGGACGTTGAATTCGACCCATTTCTGCCCTCGACCAACAAAAGTTTGGAGGTGGATTTGAAGTTCAACTGCGAAATGTCAGAATATAGGTTATCCCGTCTCAATTAGGGGACCGAGATGGCGCAGACAAATCTTACAAAGGTGAGCTCGTTATGTGAGATTAGCCAGCACAGGGTGTGATACGGGACATCCGCACCCGCCTACACGTGTATGAGGCCAACCTTTTTCAAGTCTATACGGGCATTCGCAAAGCCGTTCATGAACTGGTTGAAATCGCCTAGCTGACAAAAAGTAGTTGATAACCCAGATAGGCCCTCATCAACCTGCAACTTGCGGTTATTTAATACCAGCGCTTCACCTTGCGCACACTGTTATTGTCAGAGTCAGATATAAATAAATTGCCTTCGCTATCAAAGGCAAGACTGGTCGGATAGGAGATACTGGCCGAAGTGGCGACAACTCCCTCTTGGGAAAGGTCGAGAGTTGTGCGCGCTAATCCCCCACCGCTTGAGCCCATCACTAAGGAAGCAGATCCTGACAATCTATCTCTACATTTTACAAAAGAAAGGTTGGAAGAAGTGCTAAATGAGCTGTAGCAAATTTGCTCAGCATTCGCCGTAAGACCATACAAAGTATTCGAGCTCAGTGCCGCATCCTGATAAAGGCTTTTCAAATAGTTGGCTGGGACTGTCACTCCCATGACATTGACGGATGATCCCGTATCATTGATATATTTAATTTTTCTGTTGGCTGAATCGAGCAAATAGTAGCCACCCGCCACGAGGGGATCAGCAATGATTTTAGTTGGTACCCCGAATCGAGCTGACAAAAGAGGGCTATCGATATCTCCAGTGGTGCCACAGGTGCCAGCAAAATCAGCTATCACACCGAAGGGATCAATTTTTGCGATACAATAAGCCGCATTTAGTCCCACCAAAAGTCCCCCACCACTTTCAAACTCAATCGTTTTGGGATCCACAATTTCTGAAATAGCGGGATTGTAATTCACATAAGTTCCACAAGTTGAGGTCCCCGCCACCCGACTTATCTTAAAAGGATTCACATTAACATTGAACAAAGAAGCGAGTCCCCCAGTTCGATTGTAGGCTCTAATTCGGCAGGTGCTCGATGTGGCCGTCGCATAGACAAGGGTACTGGCGCTGACCGTGAAGTCCTGAAGTTTATTGGCAGCAATCAAATTAGATAAGGGGTCAAGATCATCGATTGAATCAGCAGATCCCCCCCCACCAATATAGGTTTCTAAATATCCAGTCCCTAAATCCAAGCGACGAACTTCTGTCGAACTGGGCATATCCCCAATCAACAGGCTATTGGTCAATGCGTCGTAACTCAATTGTTTCGGAAAACTCAACAGAGAGCTCGCCGCCGCGTGAGCTGTCGAATTTATTTTGCCACCTCGGCCCAATCCAGTTCCAACAACTCCATTGATAAGATTGCTAGTGAAGTTGAGTTCCTCAATGTAACCATTTTGATTGTCAGCGACCAACAATCGATTACCCTCTAAAATCATGTCTTTTGGATAGTACAATTCAGAGGCAAGAGCTGGTCCCCCAAAGCTCGGGACCCCCAAGGTCCCTGTTCCCCAAATTGGACCTCCCATATAACCGCTAATACTTTGCCCACCCCAGACAAGGGGCGATGGGGAGTTATTTAGATAAGTAATTCGCGCACCGGTTGAATAGCTGATAAAAAAGCCCCTCACGATGGAAGGATCGTCAATCGTTAGAAAAGCCGGCATCGGAAATTGATTTGCCAGAGCAGTCATTTCAGAGGGATTGCCTGAGGTGCAGCCGCCAGCCATTCCCGCAATGGTACCGACGTTGCTTGAAAACACTGTGCTTGCCCCTCCAAAAAAGCTAATGGAGCCTCCCGTGGTATTTAAAACTCTTAAAGCACAAACGCCAGTATTGTACTCGACCCAATACATATTGCCCGAGTTATCAAAGGCAATATCCATCGGCTTTTGAATCGTCGCACTGCCAGCGGGCCCATTGGTATTTCCAGCTGCACCAGTACCCACCACGGTATAGGCCAGTCCATTGGATAAATCGACACGCTTAATTCGATAAATAGTGGAACAGCCCACATACAAATTGTTCCCATAAATAGCCAAGCCATAGGGGCCATTGCAAGCTTGGGTGGTGCCTGAAGTGCCATCCGTGTGACCTCCAGATGGTCCCAAGACAATGCTGACAGTTCCAGCGCTGGTCACGGAAAACACAGCATTCTGAGTGGTGGTTGTGTAGTAAAGAGTCTGAGTGGTCGAATCCCAAGCCATGCTATTGACAATGTTGATAGGCATATTGGCTGCTGTCCCCGAGGTGGCATTACTCACTCCACCCGTACCCACCAGAACCTTCATCTGACCAGGAGCTATCGCGGTTCCCAATTTTGTGACCGCAGAAGAGCTGGTATTGTAAAACCATATGAGACGATTGCCCGTATCACTGACAAAATATCCGTAACCGGAATCCTCAGCTAATGCCCACGGTTCTATCCTTAAACGACTCGCCTCAAGCGGAAGGATCGCACCGTTTCCGACGTCCGGCTGACCCACCACCGTGCAAACCTCGCCGCCCTTTAGTTTGTTACATGCCGAGCTAAATCCATTGACCGTGATATTCCAAGAGTGTGAAACCGTGGTCGTGCCATCGGTGACGCTCACTTTGAGCATATTGGACCCCAAAAAGGATGAATTTGAATTAAAAGTTGCCGTAGCACCCGAAGCCGTGAGAGCGGCATTGGCGGAATTGTTCAAGGTCCAAGAATAGGCAAAGGTCCCCGAACCACCTGAAGCATTGGCGGATAAACTGAGTGATTTATCGACTGTCACAAAATCAGAAGTCCCAGAGGGCGATATCGGTGTGACGGTCAGTGGTCCCCCGATCGGCGACGAAGCTCCAAACCGTGTGCAACTGGTGACAAAATCGGCTGACATATTGGCAGTGAGATCAAGGCTCACATCACCGGGTTTCAAATCGATCACTTTGCTGGCTAAGCGCACGGGACGCGAGAGATTGTCATAGTCGGGGGGAACCCCTTCAGGAACCTTTTTGCACTCAGCATTTATCGATCGCAATCCCAGCACAGTAATGACTCGGGCTGCACCGCTGGGAACAATCAGTTCAGCAGTGCCACCTGCTGGCACGAACGCAATTGAGGGACCAAACTGAATACTCGGACCTGAAGTGGTACAATTGTGTCGCATCAATCCAGGATCTGGACCACCTACTGTCACCATGTAGCAGTTGATATCGGCCAGTGACTGAGGATCACTCAGCGCCCAAGTTTCACTGTTCTGAGAAGAAACGCCTTGGCCAGCTTTTCTCGCTCCAGTTGCACTAATCATTGATGCGTTGATCTTCTCAGCATTTGATTTTGCCGCCGGAAATTGAATTCTAACGGTGCTGCCCGAGTTCGATTTTTTAGTACAGCCAAAAGCCATTGCCGCAATGGCAATACTCAAGCATGACAATACTCTTAAATCACAGCAAAACAAATTAAGTGCCTCCGATTTATGTCCCCTCCTGGCTTATCGGAGGTTTCATCTGGGGAACGAGATCCAATGTGAGAAAGATACTGAGAATCGAATAAAGATTAGGTACGAGGCGAAGGGAAATATGGAAGATGGAGATCTCTCCATCTTTATCAAAACAACACAAACTCATTTTTTGGCGAAAATTGCTTCGCCAATTAAAACCATGAGGCATGGATATTGCTGATTCAGCCCTCGTTTGACTTCTAACCCGATAGCGAGGTGATAAATGGCAATAACCCCTGCAATTGTTATAGCGTTGATACTTCGATCTACAGGTGAAACCCAATTCGGTTTGAACCTGGATTGTGCTCTAAAACAAAACTCCAACACCGGCGGTATCTCTTCTGAATATCAGGACACTCAGAGAGACTCAGATCCTCAGGCTGAAAATACCCAATTAAATATTCGCATTAGCGAGATGACTTCCTTATATGGTGAAAAATTCTACTGGATTAGTCTTGCCGCCAACGGAGAACACATCGGAAGTGGTTTTAAGGCCAGCCCGAGAAAAGTCCAAGTCTCTGTGGGCGAATCTGGATATTCGCTTGTCTGGAAAGAAAGACAAACAAGGAGAAGGGGCAATGCTAATTCAGGAGAAACCTTTCTTACAGTGAAAATGGCAGATCCTGATCAAAGACTTGACTTTGGGAGCACTCAATTGGGCGAAGATGAGTTTAGGGCGAATGTCTCTATTAATCCCATAATTGCTCCCTCGATGCCACCTCACTTCGTCAAGAGTCTCACCAACGCCACCTGCAAAATTAAGAATGCTGACCCCATCTAGGGATCAGACAAAGCAAACGGGCCAATCGTAGTGGCAATAATTGCAGTTCAGGCCGTCTATGTGCACTTCAATGTCTAGCCTGAAAAAATGAGCTTGGACTATCATTTGACCCGCCAACATGCGATTTTTACTTAGGCTGGATATTCGGTTGGAAGTCACGAGATCAAATTGGGAAATTGCTGGTCTCAAGATCAGTTTGATCTGGCAGATCTCAATATTATTGGCTTTAACGACGAAGGGAGCTCCTCCAGAATTGATATCTGCTATGATTTTTTTCAGCTTGAGATGACAAACAAGGTAAAAGTTCTAGTTACAGAGTGACAAATAAATGCAAAATCAATTCGCAACCGGTAATGAAAACGACCACAATAGCGACTACCTGTTGAAATTTCAATAGACGACCATATTTCGATTCAAATCGAAACGTTTTCACTGAAATTGCCCCGCCATTTTCATGGTAAACTAAATGGGAGTGTTTTTCAAACTGGAGGTGCTGGAGCTTATGACTTTTTAAAAAAGTGGGACCGTGAACTAAGGCACTCGTGCAACTCCACGAAAGAAGACGACAGGCGACCGGGGCTCAACGGTAAATTTTATGGATGAGACGGATATAAACGGCGACTCCGAGATGCGACGGCCAAAAGCGCGGAGCGGAAGGCCCACTTGAGCCACTGAGAATGGCTCCCATAGGAATTGTTAATCTTAAAAGTCTCTTGTTTAAAGAGCCCAGGCAATTCCGTTCAGGCACACGCCGCCGCCCGTTTGATATTCATTGTTTTGCAACAGGTAGTCACTGTGGCCTATTTGTATATCGTGGAAGGAATTTACAGTGGCCTCAAAGAGGGACAGAAATTCGGTCCAAATACGCTGGTAATATCGACGAGTGTTGGGGGCTTTTTGATAGAGCCAGGAGAAAAGTAGGCCCTGCTCCTGGCTTGAGAGTTTTGAGAAAACGGTTTTGCAGTTGAGGGAGATATTTTTACTAGCTGGCAAATCAAGGGCCTTATTCTCGGCTCGCGAGTTAGTTGGAGAGTTTGGTGAAATCAGGGGGCTTTTTGAGGGAATACCAAGGTGATTTGCCATATTAAAATCCTAGCACACCTGACGAATAGAGAAAGGTAAGAAAAGCCTAATAATCATACATGATTTTATGCGCTAAAATTCGAGTTTCAGATGGTACTTTGATGTTACGTTTGTTACGATTCGATTTGTGAAGCCTAGATTGTCCCCCCTTCATTATCCTGTTGTCATAAAGCAACATCTTGATTTTATTGTTCTTTCTGTGCCTGATTTGGGTATTAGTCTCGTTGAAAACGCTCCCCTCCAAGGCAAACTAAACCCCGAATATGTTCTTAAAATCGCCACTGCGCTCGCAAATGTTTGGCTTAAGGCTCAAAAAAGACTTCTTGAACATCAGTCCGCTGGGAAAAGTGCACCCTCCCCGTCTAAACAGAAAATGTCGGTTGATGCGAGGAGATTGCAATACATGACGGCCTCTGAGGTGGCGAAACGACTTGGCGTCAGCCGAATGACCGTTCATCGATTGGTTAAGAAGGGTTTACTAACTTGTACAAAAACAAGGGGCCAACACTCTCGCTTTTCCGAACTAAACCTAAAGGCCTACGAAAAGAAATACTGCGTCAAAAATGAATGATGATCCGTGTTATTGTTCTAAAAACATTAGGCTCAGCGCTAGTGATTCAAATTAGAACCTTCAGAAATCTCTGATTGTTTGATGGAAATTTCGTCTATCGATTCGGCCTCATTAGCTTCAAAAAGAACGCTGCCCTGACTGTCTGTGTCGATTCCACCCTCCGACTCGGATGCCTTCTTGACTGGTATTTTCTTAACGCCGGGCTTCTTCCGTTTTACTTGGGGCGACTTTGAGGATTCTGCCGCTTGGTCCACTCCGATGAGTCCTCCCATATTCTCCTTGAGAGATTGAATTCTATCATCGGTCAGTTTTTTCAGCTTAGCCTTAGAAAGATTGAACTTATCAGCCAACATCAGTGTCTCATCAAACTCAACTTTCGCCTGTTCAAACTTAAGTCTGGCTTGCTCAAGTTGATTTTTCGCGCATTCAAGATTTACAGAAGTCCGATCCATCTGAGACAAGAAGTCCATAAGTTGCATATCGTCTCCCACCTTCTCCGGAAATATCTGCCGGTTGCATAATGAAGCGCCTTACTTTTAAGTTCTTTTAATTCCCGAAACAATAAAAAAATGCACGTCATCGCTGATCAAAAGAGCCAGCTCTGATAAGACAGAATTCATAGTGTATCGTTATTATTACGCGATCGTTCGTTTTCAATAATTCTTGCCAAGACTAGTTTTTGATATGAGACACTGCCTAGCTTTGCAAGATGGCTCTCTGGCACCAAGTGCCGTTTCTCGTCGTCTGTCAATTTTTGAAATATCTCGGTGGCGGCTGCCACCAAGGCTGTCTCTGCTGTTTTCCGACGAAGATCTAGGGTTTCGCGCCTGCGAAGTTCGTTTGCCTCTACCTGCATCTTAAGCTCGCTCATATAGGCTTCCGAAACGTAGGCTCCAGAACGTCTCAAAATGCCCATGAGAAAGCCTAACTTGGACCCGCGGCTTTTCACCTGACCTGCATCAAGATCGTAGGCAAAAGCTTCCAAGGAATCCTGAACTTCCGTCGCTAAAAGGGTACCCGTATGGAAAAGCTGGCGAATTTGTGTTCTCCCAAATCCAATGTCCTGCAAGGAAGGAGGTATCTGAATATCCGACCAATCAATGGGGAGATCTATTGGTGTTGATGAAAATGACGGGTTGGTTTCTGATGTTGTGTTGTTAGTAGTAGTAGCTTTTTTGATTAAATTTACACTACTACTACTAGAGGGCGTTGTGTCCGGTAACGTGTTCGCTTTGTGTTCGCTTTGAGGGGTTTTTGTGTTCGCTTTAGAGGTCATTTGTATGGCGAGATAGCCGTCAAAATGCTGATCTGGAACGCCAAATTCGATGAGACATCCCCTTCCTAATCCAAGCGGTCTTTTTGTTAAAAAGCCGTCTAGTTTCATCCGTTGTGTCGTTGTTTTTACCGACCCAAGCCTAATATTTGAAGCCTTTGCGAGGTATTCATGAGTTGTTGAAATCGTGCGGCTTCTTGATTGCAAACAGAGCTCAAGAATGCTTTCAAAGATCTTTAAGCGATTGCCTGAAAGATTTTGCACGGAGTGTTCAGTTCGAAAAATGTGGCTAGACGGTGTGTTCGGGTTTTGTGTCCAGTGTAGTGTTCGCTTTGTGTTCGCGTTGTGTTCGCTATCTGTGTTCGACTCATGTTGTGTTCGCTTTGTGTTCGCTTTGTGTTCGCTATCTGTGTTCGCATTTGTCAAGCTCTTGCCAGCATCTAAAATTTCAAATTCTGAGTAATTTTTAGAGTATTGAGGCTGCCGTTTGTGTTTCTCTGATAAAGATTGTGTTCGCTTTAATGTTTTTTTGTGTTCGCTATCGTTTTGATTTAAAGCAACTACATCTCTACTTGTGTTCGCTATTTGTGTTCGGTTAAGCTCTGCGTTCTGTTCCGTTTCCGACCTACTGTCAGAGTCTAAATTACTTGAATTATTACTATTATCAAAAACCGTGTTCGCTATTCGTGTTCGCTTTTCTAGTGGAATGTGTTCGCTATTCGTGTTCGCTTTTCTCAGAAGATCTAGGTAGGTCTGCTCTTTAGATGTGTCCGATTTGTGTTCGTTATTTGTGTTCGCTTTCTGTGTTCGTATGATCTCCTGCGAAGGGTCTTTTGGAGTGAGAATCGACTTTGAAAAACCAAGGTGATTGCCATTTAGGTCTGCATTCTCAGCGAATTTGTGTTCGCTATCGTCGCTATTTGTGTTCGCTATTTGTGTTCGCTTTTTCAGAGGCACATCAGAAGCCTCAGAATTGAAAACTACCATGTCACTGGCTAGGGGTAATCCAGCGTGGTCTGCCGACAATCCTCGATCGTTTAAATCGATATCAAGATTGAATTCAATCTTAGGATCAGTGACTATCAAAGGCTTCGCATCATCCTCAAGATTTGCAGAAGTCTCTTTACTAGAATCTCTTTTCTCTTCGCTAGCTTTCAAAGAGGCCATGGTCTCCTTTATTCCATAGCCTCTTTTTCCAGTGCGCACCGAGGGCACCTTTGGTCCCTTCGATGCCTTTTCTAGGAGATCGTCAAGCTTAGCCATGTCCCGTCTGCCTTAGGCTTACTGACTTACATCAGCTGGAAGTTTGGAAAGACCAATGATCTCGTCTACGAGTTGAGCTATGTCTTTATAGAAATTCGAGGTTGGAGACAGGTCAGACTGTCCAGACTGAACACGATTTATCGTATTGTCTGCTCGAATTACCGTGGAAAAGAGCTCTGCTTTCGTGTTACTTTCTAAGGTTCCAAGGGATTCCTTTAAGGATACGACCCAGCCGAGCTGAGACGACAGGCGATTGTCCAGTTGGTTGATGAGAATTCTCACCTCTGGCTGGTAGAATTCATATTCCATCAACCATTCTCGCAAAGATTCAAGAGTCATCTGGACTCCTTCGATACTAAATCTGGTCAAAAGAGTGGGAATAATAATGAGATCTGCTGCCAAACTTCCAAGAAAATTGATCTGTGAAAAACTAGGCGACATGTCAAAAATAACAAAATTGGAATTCTGATCCTTAATGAGATTTCCAACGTAGGTTGCAGGATTTTTCTGAAAGCCACTCAGCTCAGTTTCAAGACGTGAGTTGAGGAGACTAGATGGCAGCACCTTAAGCCGTCATCAACATCAACAACAGCATCTTCGATACTGCACTTTCCAGTGATAACATCGTGGAGCACGTACCTGATCTTCTTTTGAAGACTTTCGTCATTGAGAAAAAACATGGTACTGTTTGCTTGTGGGTCCAAATCAACCACAAGTACCTCAAAACCGAGGTCTACCATTCTCCGGGCCATGGAAGTGGCGATCGAGGTCTTGCCTACTCCACCCTTATTGTTGCTAATCGCGATTGTCTTCTTGTTCGAATAGCTAATGCCGCGGTGGCTGAAGAGCTTTCGTACAGCCGCTCGCGTGTACATTCTTGTTCTCCCCTTGAGACTTGATTCTTCATCAAGAATATTGAGGGCCTTGCTTAAAGCGCTAATTCGCTGAGGAGTCACACTTAACGAATCCGATAGTTCTTGCGTGGAAATCATAAACCTACCTCCATTGGGTGGCTTTCGTAATTGGCCTGCTATTTCGAATAAAGGCCCTATTTGACATTATCGTGAAATAGTATTGCGCTTGGGTAAAGGAAAATTTTCTCTTTACTCTTCTTAAGTCTAATGGCGTCAGCAATAAATACTATAGCCCGGCTATTGAGATTGGCTGAAGGTGAACAATCCGCCTTTGCTCTGAGCTCGAACAAAAGCGTTGATTAATACATCGTACCTAACTTTGGCGAATCTCAAAACCGCGCGACAAATTCCAATACTGAGAAATCAATTGCGCAAGTCCGAAGCCCGATCAGGACCCGTCGCATCGCATTGTTTTCCTGGTAGAATGGAGCAGTTCTGAAAAAAGTGACATTTTCTAGCTGGATAAGGTTCACCCATGCTGCCTGATAGAACACATCAAATCTTTGTGCCCTATCTTGTGCTCGCCTTGATTTCTTCCTTCTCTTGTAGCATTGACACCACAATCAGGGGAGTTATCGGACTTCCTCTAGAAAATGATCTTCTTAATTCGACCATTTCATTTTCAGGCTCGGCCATTGCCGACAACACATTCCAGGTAGAGGTCACTGTTCTGCTCAAAAACTCAAATGGATCATCTATTGTCGGATCTCATCTAAACCTGGAAATTGAAAGTGGAGATGGAGTCACAGTGCTTGGGTCCGTACTCCGATTCAGACATCAATGGAAGGTCTTTATGCGTTATCACTACTTATGTACCAGGTACAAAGACCATACGAGTATTCGGTATTAATCCCTCAGTCATGCTTCGAAACTCGATTGAGTTTGTACCCCTTTTAACTGTTGGCCCCGTCTATCTAGCCAACAAGGACTGAAATACCTATGTCAAAGACGCTGGACCTCGTCTAGACGAGTATTCTCAGTTAGATGTCACATGTGCGACGGGAGCGAGACTGGTCCCTACACTTGTATTCATGGAGGCGAGAAACGCAAGGTAACAGTCACGGGTCATAGCAGTTGTTTGGATCTCAATCTTGCTGAATTGCTAGGAGCGTTTGACTGAGAATATAAGGTAAAATTAGGAGTTGCTACTTTCTTTACCAAGGCCTTGAAATCTAGCCATGGTTTGAAGAATCTGATCAGCGCCTCAGCTTGGAAAACCAATTCTGTGTCCGTCTACAAGGGAGCCAAATTGGTAGGTCAGAGTCTACCAGCTATTTGGGACTGGACTAACACCATGGGAGCAGCCCTAACTGTGTTATTTGGGATTTTTCGCTTAAGACGGCAGATAGTGTTTTAAAAAATACATCCGGAGCGGGGAATTCCTCCCTCGAAAACCAAGCTTTTATTCAGTGAAAGACCTGTCCATCTCCTGTGCATGGAAACAGGGCTATTTCGGATTCCCAACAGCGGGACTATTATCCATATATCAACGTTTTCGAAGACAATTTGGCGGCTGGCGGAAACGACAATGGAATCTGCGAGTCAGGAGAACAGTGCTACAATCAGTTTTTAGTAAACGCCATTGAGATTTTTGGCGACCGCGTTGGAGATGAGGATGGTCTATGCGAAAACGGGGAGGCCTGTGTCTATTCACCCAACTTCGGAGTTGATCAGGGATTGGGAGAGATAGATTTGTCAGGAACCTGTGTCTTTCAGAATGGGCTTGTCCAAGATGTTCTTTTATATCGCAGGATATAAGAAGAGTATTATATACGATCAGAACAAACTCATATTTCTTTACGAAATGAATTGTAGCTGGCAGCATTTATATTTGTGAATATTTTAGTCAGAATTCTTAATTCAATTATCATTCCTGTTGTTGCTATTTTTCTTTTAGAATTCGTGACTATTTCCTCTTTTTCGGAGGAATCAAGTAAGACAAAGCAGATCTTTCAAAGACTTCCTGAAGGCCATCTGAGCCTCGACTTTGTACTGGCCAAGTCTTTGGCTAGTTCAGATAGTTTCAAGTCCATTCAAGCACAAAAGGAATCCATCGAGGCCAGTGCTCTTGAATCTCGAGCGGGACTTGATACTCATGCATTTGTTACGACCAGCTACTACAAGAATGACAACGATGAAGCCTCCATTTTTGAACCAAAATCTTCAAGAACTTATTCCCTCGGAGTTTCTAAGCTCTTTGCAACGGGAACAAAGCTGGGTCTAGAATGGGGAGACTCTCAGTCCTCACTTCAGAGTCAGAATACCTTCCAGAATCCGAATGGTTCATTGGCAAAATTTACTTTCAAACAGTCCCTATGGAGGGATTCTTTTGGGTATTTGACTCGGCGGAATTTAGAATCAGGCGTGTTTACGTCCCAGGCTAGCCTCAGTATGATGAAAAGCTCAGTCGAGAATTGGGCCCTAGGTCTAGTAAACATGTATTACGGTGCGCTCCTTGCGCGTTCAAGGCTTTTGAGTTCAAAAACGAATTTTGAAAGTAGAAAAAGGCTGCTCGAGGTCACTCGAGCAAAACTGAGCCGCGGGACGGCCGAGCGTCCCGATTTCCTCCAAGTTGAAAGTGCTTTGCTGCAAACAAAAGCAAATTTTCAACAGGCTGCCAATGAGCTGCAACAGACTTGGCGCGAACTCGCTGTCAGCTTGAAGCTAGACGAAAAATGGATTGAGATTGCGGCCGAAGAAATCCCCTTGTCCTTTGATAAACCATATGAATCGGCCTTACTGCTATGTGCCGACAAGACGATAGAGGCTTCATCTCTTGAGAGGTCTATTGAGGTCCAGAGTTGGAAGAATAAACTTCAGGCGAGCGAAGCACTTCACAGAGCAGCACAAAACGCTTATTCACCTCAGTTAGATTTGGAAGGCGAAATTGGCGGCTCTGGTGCACTGGGTACTGCATCAGAGAGGGCGGAGAGCTCAATTAACGGAAGCAATCCCACATGGAAGATCGGGCTAAAACTGGAGCTACCTTTGGAATGGAGCCTTGAAAAAGCGCAGATTCAAAGGCGTGCAACCCAGCAGATATACGATCAAGCGATGTATGACATGGCTCAATCAAATCATCGGACGAGCTGGGTGAATAGCTGTTTAAAATTGAAAGTTCTGCTCGAAAGCAAATCTGATCTAGAAAAGGCAAACTTAATCCTGTCAGAAAGAGTATTGCTCGAGGAGAGACGATTTCAGATAGGATTGACAAACACTTTTAATGTGATTTTGGCTGGCGATGATAAGTCAAATTCAGATCTCATCTTGAATCAGACATCTGTGGCTCTTAATCAAACGGCTTGGCAGATCCTCAAGTTGAACGGAATGATTGAGTCTCATTTAAATGAAGTCATCCGAAAATATGGTAATTTTGAATTGAGTGAGATTCCATAGAATGAAAAACACACATAGGCTGGACGGTTAAACGTATCCGTTCATTGACCGTGAATGACTACTTCGAAATTTTGTGTGTAGTTCCATGGCATCCAGTTATCAGGGTTGGACCTGACCAGTTCAAAGTTTTTTTGAATGGACACCATATAGTCAAAAGCGTTGGCCTCACTGATGTCACAAGTTTTTATAACTGAGAGAAGAATGTCGCCCACGAAGGCCCCGTATTCACTTTTAAAGAAGAGGAAGTTTTTCGGTTTAGAAGGGGTAGGAGCTGTTGCTCGAGGATATTGTTGTCGATGGGGCCCTGGGTGCGGAGAAATGCGGTGAGCCCCTTCCAATGCTTCTGCATGTATTTGACGCCGGCTCCTAGTTTTGAATTGGGCCAGCGAGTTTGTTGGGAAAACTTGTCAACCAGGTTTTGAGTTCCCCATCGGCTGGGCACTTTTCTGGTGGTATTGGAGGCGCTCGGGGGATAAATCACATCTTACAGTGCCGTTCGTTTGCATAGACCTGGAAATAAGGCCCAGCACAAATTCGCTTTCTTTAAAGTCCTGCTCGATATCCTTAAATTGCCTCCGACCGTGGGTGAGACACAGGTATTTCAATATCTCCTGGGCTCGGTCTTTGATATTATTCATATTCAGAGCATCTGACATGATGGCAATGGGACCCTGACTTTGCCGCCGAGTCAGGAGCTCTTCCAAATTCCTCCACTGTATTCCTTCCGGTAAAATATAGAATGATTTTCCCCTGGAGTTTCAGAAAAGAATGCCGGTGTGCCGGTTCTGTTTTGGTATTTGGGTCCGGTCTCCCCATGAGGGAGAGAACCTGGCCTTGGTGTCATCAATATAGAACAACGCTCCCTCCGAAGCCTTGACCATGACCTTCCAAACCAGAATCATCGGTTGGCCGGTTTTCCGTCTGAGTCCAGAGTGTTGATCGAGCCACAGGGAGCCCGAGCTTTTCTTGTAACTTTTCAAGACGGTAAAATGGCAGAGAGGACTTATAGTGAAGAATGGCTATCATGGCTTTGGCTTGTGCGTCGAATTTTCCCCCCTTTTCCGATAAACTCAGCCTCAAATATTTTGCACGGTTACACGAGTTTCGGGTCTGTGACGCTCCTGAAAGTGGCGGTTGCCGTCACGCGCACATAATGCCTGGATTCCGTTGTACCCCCTTTTTGACAGTCGACAAGGGTCCTTCCTTTAATTCTGACCTCATGGGTAATGTCGTGGCCATGGCCTGCCGGTTCCCGAGCAGGCTTTTTCTCCTGAGGGTCTTTTGTTGAACTTCGATTGCTTTCCAAAATCGCGCGTGGTGGCACTTTGTCCCACCACTATCAATCAAGGCTCGAGAGATGATTAACTTCGAGTTTCCGTGCTATCGATGATCTATTGGAAAAAGAGCTCCACCGGTCCTACTCAAGGCCCCAAAATCCACAGCCCTAAATGTGAGGACGGACTGATTGAATCACAGAATCAATCGTCAAATCAGAAAGTCGTAAAACACTCGGTGCCTCACTTAGATCGGGGAAACTTAATAAAGGGCCCAGAATTCTTGCAGAAAATCTGAAGTCATTGGTTACCGCCTTTGAAAGTGTCAATCGGCGGATTTTACTTAAAAAAATATCAGATTCCATTCACGGTCAGTGAACGGATACGGTTAAACTGGCCATCGCTTAGGGGCGCCAAGTGTGTGGGCGCCAAAGATATCAGAATCAAAGTGATTCTGACAATTTACAGTAGGCAGGGTAGAGCTGATGAATAGACTCATTGAATTCTTTGTAAAGCAAAAAATGTTCAGTGACCTCATTATTGTGTTTGTTATTGTTGTTGGTGTTGCCTGTCTCCTTTTGATGAGACGTGAGGCCTTTCCCGAATATAAAATTTGATATTGTTATGGTTAGCACAATCTTCCCTGGAGCTTCTCCAGATGAAGTCGAAAGACTCATTACAAATCCGCTTGAAATGGAATTAAAAGAAGTAGAGGGGATTAAGAAAATCAATTCGGTGTCAATGGCGAGTACGAGTAACATTATTTTACAGCTCGATCCCGACCAAACAACAGATATGGAAGCAAAGGCCGATATTCAAGACGTGATCGATCGTTTTAAAGATTTGCCCTCTCAGTCTGAGCGTCCTGTTGTGAGTTCTCTTGACGGGGGATCCTATCCGATTATTCAAGTATCCCTTACGGGGCCTCTTACGCCCATCGATTTGAGAAAGTATGCCCGAGAAATCGAGCGGGATTTGGAGAGTTTACCGGACGTGGCAAAAGTGACGCCTACTGGGATGCAGGATCTCGAGATTCACGTCGAGACGGATTTGCGAAAATTGTCTGAATACCGAATCTCCTTTGAGGAAGTAATTGGGGCGTTAAAGAGTCAAAACGTCTCAGTCCCGGCTGGCAGTATCGTGAACTCCATGGGAGAGGAAATTCTGATTCGGACGGTCGGTGACTACGATACAGTAGAGAGTGTTGAAAGAACTGTGGTTAGGGCAAATGATTTGGCTCATCCCATTCGGATTAAGGATCTCGCTCAGGTTGGTTTTAAATTGAAGACCAACGATAGATTTTTTCGAACAAATGGCAAAGATGCGATCAATTTGACAGTTCTGAAAAAATCAAACGCAGACAGCATCCACCTCGTAGAAGCCATAAAAGAAAAGGTGAGTGAACTTGAGTTGAAGTATAAAGGAACATTGAACTTCAGGCTGCTGGATGATGAATCTGTCTGGATTAAAATGCGCCTCAATACTCTTTCGGGGAATCTCTTGATTGGGTTGGTTTTGGTTTTGCTTATTCTCTCTCTTTTACTTCCACCCTCCATTGCAATCTTAGTTGCCGTTGGAATACCCTTTTCATTTCTTGGTACGATGATTGTATTTTATCAAATGGGCTACAGTCTAAATCTTCTATCAATGCTTGGTTTAATTATTGTCGTTGGCATGTTGGTTGATGACGCCGTTGTCGTCACTGAAAACTCAATGAGACTTCTGGAAGAAGGATATTCACCGGAAGAAGCGGCGATCAAAGGCGCCCAACAAGTGGTTGGCGCCGTGTTTGGCTCTGTGATGACAACGGTCCTTGCCTTTATGCCACTTGTGTTTATGTCAGGAATTTTTGGAAAATTTGTCAAATTCATACCAGTTGGAGTGATTGTCGCGCTTTTAATTAGTCTCCTTCAGGCCTATTTCATTCTGCCAAACCACTTTGCCCGATGGGCCTATCGACCACAAGATAAAAAGCGCAAAAATATTTTCGAGAAAATATATGAAAAAATGGATCGTCACTGGAGCACAAAGGTGGCGCCTGTCTACGCTCAAATAGTCACCGTATGTATTCGATTTAGGTATCGAGTTTTGGCTGGTGTAGCAATCTTGTTTTTGATCAGCCTATTTACCGCCTCGAAGTTAAAATTTGTGCTTTTTCCGTCTGAGGGCATTGAGATTTTTTTCATAACAGCAGAGGCTCCTCTTGGAACTGAATTAAAAAAGACATCTGAACTGATAAAGCCAGTCGAAAGCAAATTGAGAGAGTTACCTTCTAATGAGGTTGAGAATTTTACAGCTCAAATCGGTTTGCAAATGAAGGATCCAGGTGATCCGAACACAAAATATGGATCACATTTTGGGATGCTTGTAGTTTATTTGACTCCAACTGGCTCACGACAGAGATCAGCCAGTGATATCGTTGAAGATCTCAGAATAGAAACGAAAGATATAAAAGGAATTAAGCTAGGTTTTGAAAAGGTGACGCCGGGACCGCCCGTAGGTAAGGCAGTGAGTGTTGGTGTGAGTGGATTGGAGTATTCTGAAATCCTTAGACTCGCAGAACTTATAAAGACCGATCTCTCAAGAGTGAAGGGGGTCACAGATCTTGAGCTTAATTATCAACCTGGAAACAAGGAAATTCTGATCAATGTCATACCGTCGGAGGCGGCAGCGGCTGGTTTGACGGTCGCGGGTGTAGGTATGTCAGTTAGGGCCGCTTACGAAGGAATTGTCTCGACTTCCATCAAGAAACTCGATGAAGAAATAGACATCAGAGTTTCGTTGCCGGACAAGGATGCCAATGATCCCTCGATGATGTCTAGACTGTTGGTTTCAAATGCGAGAGGAGGTTTAATCCCTTTAGGGCGAGTGGCTCAATTCAAGGAAGGGCAAGGCATAGCGGCATACGTGCATGAAAAAAATCAGCGAGAAGTCAAAGTGCTAGGGGAAGTCGACTCCGAGGTGACCGATGCCACGAAGGTGGCTGAAATAGTAAAGAGCAAAATTTCTGATTATAAGAAAATGTTTCCTGGCCTTGGTGTTTCTATCGGCGGCGAGAACGCGGACACTGAAGAGAGCATGAAATCTCTCTTCAGAACCTTTGGATTGGCAATTATTGGAATATTCATTATATTGGTTCTGACATTTCAAAGACTGAGTCAGCCTCTATTGGTTGGACTGACAATTCCTATCGGAGTGATGTCTGTGATCTATGCTTTCTTTATTCACAACAAGCCACTCTCATTCATGGGTCTTTTAGGAATTGTGGCTCTTGCGGGAGTTATTGTAAATAATGCGATCGTGTTAATGGATTTCGTCAATATCTTGAGAGCTGAAGGGAAGGAGAAATTAGAGAGCATCATTTTGGCCTCAAAAATGCGATTGCGACCTATATTTTTGACAACTGTGACGACGGTGGCTGGAGTGTTACCTACGGCCTACGGAATTGGTGGCACCGATGATTTTGTGAAACCGATCGCATTGGCCCTAGGCTGGGGGCTCTTGTTGGGATCTGTTTTGGTCTTGGTGAGCTTTCCATCTATGATTGCGGTCCTGGATGATGTCCACGAGCTCGGATCTCGATTTAGGAGTTGGCGCCACAGGGGTCAATAGCCTCTATGACCAATTGGGAGGAACTCCTCCTTTCAGGTTATACGTTGCGTTACTTGGCATTACTCCAGGAAATTATTCAGGAAATTTTTGACAAGCCGACCGCTGTGAAGCTAAGAACAGCAACTCCAAATAAAAGAATGTTCTAACCGACATAAGAGGACGATATGAAGTTAACATGGAAACCCCTATTTCTGTTTGCTGTTGCGGTCTTTGCTTTGGGCTCAACAGGTCGTGCATTTGGTTCAGAGGCCGATTTGATTTTGCCGAATTTAGACGTTCATTTTCCCTTAATGGGAAACCTCGGGGGAACACAGATTTTGGTGTTCGGTATTTTGGTTGCGGTTTTTGGTATTATTTTTGGTCTTAGGGAGTTCTTCCGTATTAGAAACTTGCCTGTTCATAGGTCAATGCTTGAAGTTTCAAATTTAATTTATGAGACCTGTAAAACTTATTTGTTTGAGCAGGGAAAGCTACTTGTAGTTCTTGAAGCCTGCATTGGAGTATGTATTATCGGTTACTTCGGTTTTTTGATGGAAGTTGGATTTGAGCGGGTGGCTCTCATACTTCTTTGGTCGGTCTTGGGGATTCTCGGTTCTCTTTTTGTAGCTTGGTTTGGAATTCGACTCAACACCTACGCAAACAGCCGGACCAGTTTTTCTTCTTTGGCTGGCAAACCCTATCCTGTGATGGATATCCCCCTTCGTGCAGGTATGTCGATCGGGGTGGTTTTGATTTGTGTTGAGCTGATTCTCATGATCTTGATTTTACTTTTGGTTTCACCAGAGGCCGCGGGTTCCTGCTTTATTGGATTCGCGATCGGTGAGTCTCTTGGTGCCTCGGCTTTGCGGGTTTGCGGAGGAATTTTCACAAAAATTGCAGATATCGGGTCAGATCTGATGAAGATCGTATTCAAGATCAAGGAGGATGATGCAAGAAATCCTGGTGTGATAGCTGATTGCGTGGGCGACAACGCAGGGGATTCAGTAGGTCCAACAGCGGACGGTTTTGAGACATACGGTGTTACTGGCGTAGCTCTTATTTCGTTTATTATTCTCGCCGTCGGAATGCAAATGAGTCCTGAAGGCGCGCGCGTTCTGATGGGTGATGGACAGACATTGCAAGCTAAATTTATTGTGTGGATTTTCGCGATGCGGGTTCTCATGATTCTCACATCAATAGGCTCCTATTGGGTTACCATGGCCATCTCTAAAGCCAAATACTATCAATCTAAGCATTTTGATTTTGAAGCCCCCCTAACGGCGCTTGTATGGGTGACGTCGCTCCTTTCAATTGGAGTTACTTATGGAGTGAGCTACTTGATGTTGGGCCAGCTTGCCGATGAACTCTGGTGGAAGCTTTCTACGATCATCAGTTGCGGAACTCTTGCCGCGGCGGTGATCCCCGAGGTAACGAAGATATTTACTTCCTCTAAGTCTAAGCATGTTGCGGAAGTCGTTGAGGCTTCAAAAGAGGGCGGAGCGAGCCTTAACGTACTGAGCGGCATTGTGGCGGGTAATTTTTCAGCTTTTTGGAAAGGTCTTGTCATTGTTGCTTTGATGTTTGTGGCCTATCTGACAAGTACGATGGGGCTTTCTCAGTTCATGATTCATCCGGCAGTATTTGCCTTTGGTTTGGTGGCCTTTGGTATGTTGGGGATGGGTCCTGTGACAATTGCGGTGGACTCTTACGGTCCTGTGACTGACAACGCTCAATCTGTATTTGAACTTTCTCAAATCGAACAGATTCCTGGAATATCCAAAGAGATCGAGAAGGATTTTGGATTCGTACCTGACTTTGAGCAGGGCAAATTGTACCTTGAAGAAAATGATTCAGCAGGGAATACGTTCAAGGCCACAGCCAAGCCTGTATTGATTGGAACTGCTGTCATCGGTGCCACAACCATGATCTTTTCTATTATACTGATGTTGAATCTCAAACTGGATCTTCTTGATCCTTTGGTTCTCCTTGGTTTGATCAGCGGTGGGTCTGTTGTGTATTGGTTTTGTGGAGCTTCCACCCAAGCAGTTGTTACTGGCGCCTATCGAGCTGTGGAATTTATCAAAAAGAACATTAAACTTGATAGCAGTGTTAAAAAGGCGTCTGTTTCAGACTCAAAGCACGTCGTTAGAATTTGTACGCAATATGCCCAGAAGGGAATGGTTAATATTTTTGGAGTCATATTTTTTCTCACTCTTAGTTTTGCATTTTTTGACCCAACTTTCTTTGCAAGTTACCTGATTTCAATTGCTGTATTCGGTCTGTTCCAGGCGATGTTCATGGCTAATGCGGGTGGTGCATGGGACAATGCTAAGAAAATGGTTGAGGTCGACTTGAAGCAAAAGGGCACAGAGCTGCATGCAGCGGCTGTCGTTGGGGACACTGTGGGCGATCCATTTAAAGACACGGCAAGTGTGGCCTTAAATCCTATTATTAAGTTTACGACACTCTTTGGACTTCTTGCTGTTGAAATTGCTGTCAAGATGAAGGGTGGCCATGGAGGACTTGAAGGAATAACGGGAGCCACTGAGGTTTCTATGAGTTCTTTGACTACGGTCCCAACAATGATAGCTTTGACTTTCCTCGTCTGTGGCCTGTTTTTTGTTTGGCGTTCCTTTTACGGTATGAGGATCAAAGGAAACTAAACTAGTAAGGCCATATAGGTCGGTACTAACACTGATAGTGAGGGGGCCTCGTGCGCAACAAAACTATTGTTGTGCGTAAACGGGGACCCAAAGAATGGTATCTTGTTCAGCGAGAGGCTTACGGTAATTGTGTTGTAGCTGGGCTTTCATCAAGTAGAGACCGAGTTACCAGGGAATAACTTGCCCATCTCTAAACGATTTTCCGCTCGGACCATCTTTTGGCAATTCCACGAGATAGAGAATCCCTTTGATTCCTTCATCAAGAGATCTGGTCGCAGAGGGGCCGCCCATGTCGGTTCTTACCCATCCTGGACACACGGCATTTACCCTAATTCCAAAGGGAATTGCTTCGTGATGAAAAAGAATTGTCATTACGTTCAGGACAGCTTTTGAAATCCGATAGGCTGGATATTCAGATCCCATCTCGCTTATAGCTCCCATTCCTGAACTGATGTTGATGATTCGGGGATTCTTGCTGATCTTTAATAGGGGCAGAAATTCTTGCATGAGGATCAATGGGCCTAGAGAATTCGTTTGGAGACTTTTGTAAAGGCTATCTTCAGTAAGGTTGAAAATGTTCATTTGCGATTCGTTCAGTATGCCGGCATTGTTGATAAGGCAATCAAGCCTTTTGAACTTTTGGGAGATGAAATCACGAGCTCTTTGAATCTCTTGCCTACTCGTAACGTCCAAAGGGAGAATGTCGGCTGACCCAGACTGAGACTCAATGGTGTTCTTAATCTTTTCCAGAACATCCAATTTTCTTCCTGTCAGTACGACGTGATAGCCCATGATAGCTAACTTTTCAGCAAGTGCTCTCCCAATTCCACGGTTCGCCCCTGTTATCAATATGATTTCTTTGCTCATTTGACTACCCCGCTACAATTTGGCGATTTGGTATCGTTTTGCCGAACCATACCGCACAACGTCGATTTTATTCGATCTTGTCACGAAAATTCACCTATGTTCAGATATTTTTAATGAATATCCAACCTATGAAGAGCCTGCCCTATTCTCGTTTTTGGCTTCTCGCTTCGGTTTTATCTGTCGCTATTCTCGTTACTCTCGTCTTTGTCCTTTCGAATTCATCAGATCTCGGATTGGATTTACTATGGAATTTGATTATTCCTCTTGCCCCAATCATTTTCTTTCTTGCTCCTAGTTTGTGGGTTAATGTCTGTCCATTGGCGATCGTGCAATCAATTCCACGTAGAATAAGAATCTCAAAAAATATTGATTTGTCTTACGATCAAGTTGGCATTCTGCAATTCTTTTCGTGGGTTCTTCTCTATCTTCTCGTTCCAGCGCGTATCTTCTTATTTAATCACAATGCAGAAATCGTACTCTGGATTATTCCGGTATTGGCACTTATGGCTTTTAGCAGCGGAGTTTTGTTTTCTGGATTTGGAGGCTGGTGCTCCGGCCTGTGTCCAATAAGACCAGTAGAGATGCTATATGGGCAATTCTCCTTAGAGTCATCCCGCCCGGAGGCCTGTCGACCGTGCAAATTGTGCCAGAAATCCTGCTCCCGGCTGTATGGCGTTGACCACCTCAACAAAGTAAAAAATCAAGAGCCTTTTAAGAATCAAATCTATTCCTTTCCAGGTTTTGTTTTGGGTTATTTTCTGAGTGATCAGGCCGATGGGATTGGTTTCATTTACTTGAAGTGCTTTGGGATGGCACTATTGAGTTGGATTGTCATTTATCTTGTCTTCAGAAGGAAGAGGAGCATTGAAATTTCTGCGGTTCTGGTTTTTCTTGTTTACTACGGATTTACAATCAAAAACGTAGCCAAAACTTGGGCCCTTTCATCAACGGCCTCAAGTCTCATTTACGCATCATTCCTGATAACACTAGGAATTGGGATATGGCGAGCACTCCAATCAGAAGGGCTTCAAAGGAAGCCCTCGGCCTAAGTATATGTCGGAATTTTGATATAGCAATTTCATACAGGTAAATTTCATATAGCCAACAGCAATTGTCGATATTTAAGACAGGTAGGTGGCAAAATTTGCCGATTTTTATCGGAGTGCCGAATGAGCAGGTCCAATCCTCCAAATACCTTTTCAATTCGACCAAACCGATGGGTTTGGCTGGCACCGTATTTGAATTATTCAATGGTAGAGCAAGCGATCAATGAAGGAGTTGGATTTGAAAGGTAAGCGCTCCATAAACCCTATTTTGTGATTTGAACTTTCCACATATATTGCTCAACAACCAAGGAGGCTTGAGTGGAAAATTCTGATCAAAGATTAAAAACCAAAGAATATTGGCAAACTAAAATCAGGGAGGCAGAAAATTTCTCTGGCTCCGAGACCGAGTTCTGTCGGCAAGAGGACTGAACAACACCACGTTCAAGAACTGGAAGTATCGACTATCCAAGGGAAGCAAGAGAGGGAGTGTTGGACGCCGAAAGCCGGTGAGCTCTGCTTTTGTGCCAGTGGAAATTCAGAAACCAAGAGCGGTTCGTTCGCTCCCTGACGCACAATGGGTGGCTGAGCTGATCTTTTATCTGCAGGGAGGTACTAGGTGAAATCTCCCAGTCAATTTGAGGGTGTTTTCTGCATCGAGATCCTGTCGATTTGCGCCGTGGGATTCCGGGATTGAGTCAGATTGTGGAGAGTGCCCAGATGGGAAAGTTGAACGGGAAAATCTTTTCGTGTTCTGTGGTCGACGACGGCACACGATCAAGATTCTGTATTTTGATCGAAGTGGGTTCTGTCTATGGCAAAAGCAATTGGATGTGGAAAGTTCCCATGGCCGAGGAAATCTTTGCAGGAAGTAGTCCACATATCACAGAGCAATTGAGCTGGCTCTGGAAGGTTATATGTTTGGAAAATGAAGCCTTTTCAGAAATAAATTTTGAAAGAGTCTGTTGATCTTTCGAAGAAAATGTTGAAGAGTCCCGCACATGCAGCCGCGAGAGCTATTTTCAAAACAAGAAGAGTTGTCCTCAGAGAATGAAGGCCTGAGAGCGCGTGCTCGTCTTGATGAAGAGAAGATCAAGTTCCTGCAAAGTGAGGTCACTTGGTTGCATGAGCAGATCCGTTCTCTCAAACGAGCGCAGTTTGGTAGAAAGTCGAGTCTTGGGTGTCGCCCGAACAGAGGGTTCTCTACAACGAAGTGGAACTTGAAGTCTCCAAAGGGACACCCGAAGAGGATGAGGCGCAGGTCGAGGTCACGGTTCCTTCGCATAAGAGGCAGCGGGGTCATCGTCGTCCAATCCCCGAGAACCTTGAGCGGAAGTGGTGAAGATCGAGCTTCCAGAAAACGAGCGTTTTTCTGAAGAGGGGCAAACCCTCAAGGTGATTGGCTGGGAGTTCTCGGAGAAGCTCAAGTATGAGCCAGCTAAAGTCAGTGTGATCCGCTATGAGCGGGCCAAGTATGGAGTGGATAGCGGGGACTATGTGAAGACCGCTCCGCCAGTGCCTTGCGTGATCCCTAAGGGGATTGCCACTCCCGAGTTGCTTGCCGCCATTATCACCTCCAAATATTGCGATGGACTTCCGCTGTATCGGATTGAGGAGATCATGGAGCGTCAGGGAGTTGATCTTCCCCGCAGCACGATGGCCCGCTGGGTGGTGCAAGTGGCGCAGGCTCTCGTGCCGTCTGGAATGTTCTTTCAGACCGGCTGATAACCTCTTTTATGTGGCCGTGGATGAGACGCAAGTGCAGGTTCTCAAAGAGAATGGCAGGAAGGCCGAAGACAAATCATGGATGTGGGTGAGGAGTACGCCCTACGGGGACAAGAAGATTGTTCTGTTTGATTACCGCATATCCCGGAGCCAGGAAGCGGCCAGGCAGCTTCTGGACGGAATTACAGGATATCTGCAATGTGACGGATTGAATGCCTATGATGTGTTGGAAAAACAAGAGGGCGTGATCCGCATAGGATGTGGGATGCACTCCCGCAGGAAATTTGAATCCGCCCAGTGGATGGGGCTAAGTCCGGCCGAAGCCTTGGAGAGGCAGGACTTGGTTACTTAAAAAACTGTATGATCTGGAAGAAAAATCGGCGAGATGCCGCCTGAGGAGCGGTACCGCCTGAGGCTGGAAATAGCTGAGCCCATTTGGAAAGAGATGAAGGAGTGGGCTGAAAGGCATCAGCCAAAGGTTCCAGAAAAGCAAGATCGGAGGGGCCCTCCGCTACTTTTTGAATGAGTATGAGTACCTGACAGGCTACCTCAAGGATGGGCGTCTGGAGGCGGACAATGGCTTTACGGAGAGAGCGATCCGCAAGTATGCCATCGGCAGGAATGCGTGGCTGTTTTCCGACACACCCGCGGGGGCCGAGGCCAGCAGTGTCATGTACAGCTTCACGGTAACAGCCAAAATCAATGGGGTGAATCCCTACGCGGCCATGGTTCGACTGCTCAGTGAGCTACCACTGGCCAAATCCCTCGAAGACTTCGAGCGCCTCGCTGAGATCATTTTATCACCTGATTCTCGAGCCTGAAAAATACAGGTTATGAATCGCTTACTTTGAAAGAACAAGAAGCAGATAAATTCAAGTTTGGTAAAGAAGGTCCGCAAAACCGTTTAACAACCTGGAGACTTGTCATTCCAGTAATTTTGTTTCTTTTGGCACTGCCGGTAAACGAGCAAAGAGCGATCGCCCAAGATCAAATTTCTGCAAGAGTTGTCAATTCCTGGTTCAAATTCTACGGGCCTCGCGATTTTCGCAGAAGTCAGTACCCCTTCTTTTCATCTTCGAATGGCTGTGGTCCGGATATTATGAGAGAAACTGTTATAGGGTCGGCATTAAACAGGATGTTGGATGAAGTAACTTTGAACGTGGATGGAAGATCAATCAAGATTAATTTTGCGAATCTGTGCAATGCTCATGATCGCTGCTATATGACAATCGGAAAGACGAAAGCGGAATGTGACCGCAAATTCAATGAGGCAATGTCTGAGCAATGCAGTAAAATTGAAGTTGGCTTTCAATCCAAGTGTGCCGACGTCGGAGAGACCTATATGAGATCGATTCGCAGTGGTTTGGGTGATAAGTCATTTAAGATTGCTCAGGAACAGCAAAAGCGATACGAGTCCATCATATCGGATAGCACTCCTGAATTGCGAGCCTATGCTCTAAGGACGTCCCAAGTATCCGTAGCGAAGAGTGAAGGAAATCTCTCGGAGGTCGGTGCACCTCTCACTGACAAATCTGAGGTTCATGGCACAGTAGGCGGAACCACTCCTTCCTCCTCCTTTTCTTTATACGAAAGAAAGCCATCGACGGGTCACGGAGCTATATAGCAGTTTGGAGCCCTTTGTGCCGACTGTTCTGCCATGCTCTGTCGTGTTGCGTTGGGTTGGAATAGTTTTTGCTCACAACGAAGGGGTTTCAAAGAATTCTTGGAGTAACTTTTGTGAGTTTTTATCGCTGTCCCGCTTTTGTGGCCTTCTCAATCACAATGACCCTGTGTTCTTCCTGTGGGAACAACCCAGAGAAAAAAGTCTCTGGAGTCAGTGTGCGTTCACAATTTTTGGCATCCAATCATGGAAAATATACATCAGTCTCTGGGGATTTTCTATCTGTCGCCAATGATGGTTCAGCGGTTCAAGGAAAAGTCGTGTCCCACCATTTGACACTTTCTGCAGAAAACGAATATGAAATCAAAGTTGAGCACGATCAAGGACCCTCTCGCACGATCCCTGTCACCCCAAGTTCAGAAATCAAGGCTGTTTTGACGGAGAATCACTCACCAGTTGATAGAAGTCTACAGCGCGTATCGTTTACCTGCTTTTACGGTCAACGAGGGCTGTTAAAGGATGTGATGATCGTTCCCATTCGCAAAAAGGGACTCAGTTACGTTTGGGAATTGGAACGCTTTATGTTGGAGCCGGTCAAATATGTGGCTAGTTTCGCATTAGATGGCCAGAACTTTACCGAGGTAAGAAAAGAATCGGTTGAGGGTGGTCTTGCAGAGGTTCTTTCCTCCCAGGTCCTTCTCTCGTTGATGAATGAGGTCTGCAGTGGAAATGCTCCGAGCTATTTCGACTTTAAAGGGACCTTGGGATTGATTAGTTATGATGATAACAAGATTGAAATAAACCCTGGCAATAGTTACTCAAGTCAACAGCTGGACTCGATACATCGGATAGATCAGCGCTTCCTGTTCAAAGATGGAATTGGCGAGGTGGACATTGGCAACCGCTTTTGGGCTCTGGCAGATGGTCTTTTTTTGAAGGCAGATCATCGCTACAGTAGACAGGCCAATAAATACCTTGGATGGGAAATCAAAAGTCCCAGGGAAGAACTGAATTTTTCCTCGAAAGACCATCGTTTAGTGTGGAAAAAAGACCCAGACCCATCTTCTGGTCAATGTGGATTTGAGATAGGGCTGGATATCACGGGCTGCTATGTCAGACCTGTAGCAAAGCGATCACCAGGATTCTTTGAAGCCGACTTTCAGGTCCTTAACTACAGCGTGAATTCAGTCACGGGAGCTAAATATAGCTATTCTTGTGAAATAGAGGGGATCTTGGAAGGTTTGAAGAAAAATGAGGTCGGAAAAGACAAAATTAGACTGTTTCTAAAAGTCAATGAGGACACAGGCAATGGTATCTCAATTGAAATGCGGGCGGGATCTAAAATAATTCTCTCCCTTGATCAAGCCTTGCCTTGGTCAGACAAGGAAAATGCCTTGAAGCCACGTTTCGGTGGCGGAGCATGAGCATGACTGTGAGTATGAGTGTGATGAGGCAAAGGTGTACTTGCAGTTATTTTTTTGTTTGCGTTTTATTAATTGTCCTCTTGACGACGCCTGTTCGGGCCCTAGAGGTATATTCAGTTTTAACCAAAGACTGCGAATTAACTGAGGGCTTGATCATTGGGATGAACTCATCCAGAATTGACGTACTCACTCTGAAGGGGCAGTACAAGTCCGTCTTACAGGATGACCTAAGATATTTGGCCATTTATAATACCATTGATAACCCCATTGAAAAATTGAGCAGTCATCCGCGTCTGGCGCGAGCCCTATTAGAAGTGTATGTCGATGATCAAAAGACTCCGCTTTTTATCGGTTGGCCAGTTAAATTTGTAGAAAACCTTGTTATCTTTTATGATCTTCAAGGTAAAAGCCACGTCTTTGAGTTGTATAAGATCCGGAAACTTCGCCCTTATTTCGAAGAATCAATCAAGTCAGATAGACTCGAATTTCAGCCAGTTTCTCTGAGTTATAAGTCATGGGTCACACAATGCCAGTTGCCGGAGTCCAAAGCTGGGGAATTTGTTCGTCCAACGAGAGTGATTGGTGATCAAATTCAGATCAGTGAATTCATGTCTCAGATGGAAGAGGGTTTTGAAAATGTTAAAAGCTTTCAAGAGAGAACCTACGTTTACTCTCGTCCCTTTTTGTTTGATCGCCAAACCAGGCTTGGATTTCTGGTGTTTGACAAGGATAATTACGTACTTTCTCCCTCAGCCGCCTTTCCAATGTATTTTCAGTGGACTAAGGGGAGAGAATTTCGCTTTCAGAGTTTTAATCAAATTGGATCTGTTCCCATTGAGTACTTGCCCACGGTTGAGCCCTTGACAGTTTTTCGTTCAGATCTCAAATCTCATGTTTTTCACGCGAGCTTTGTTGGAAATCTTGAAGCCCTTTCTGCTGGAACCGAATATTTTACTCCAATCATGACTGGAGGAGGAGGAGACGCAAGCAAATCCCGTCGGCCATATGATTCAAGTAAGCCCGGATTTAGGGCTCATTCTGCAGCTTCGATTAACTATATGGCTTTAATGGGCGGAGACTGGGGGTCCTGGTCTGTATCTGCAGGTACCTATTTTCCAAATTTTATGGTGCAGGCTGGAGATAATTTTCGCGAAATATTAGCTTCCAAATTGGCTCCATTGTTTCGCCTCATGTACACCAGAAAAAATTTTCGTTTGAGAGGAATTCTGGGCTTCACTAAACTAGATCAAAGCGACGAAGTACAGGATTCCCAAATCAGTCGTGACAGTGAATTGAGCGTTGTTGGCTATTTGAATCAGTTTTCGTTTTCCTCTCATTATTTGCGGGCTGGAGTTGACTATCGCTTTAGTCCAGAGATTGAGGTATCACTTGATCAGCTGTGGCTAACGGCTTCTTACGAAGAGACTTTAAACACTGCCGAAAAAAATAATTTTAATTTTTCTCACTTAGTCACTCAGGCGTCGATTCGTCATTCTTTTGGGGATTATGTGGCGCTGAGAGCTTATCTTCATCTCTTTCAGATCGATCAGGATTTTCGATTTTTTGGGCGGAGTGAAAGTGAAAAACTCAATCATATAGTCTATGGGGGAGCCTTTGAATTCATTTTCTAAGTCAAAGAGGAAGTTCTTCAATAGATTATTAATTAGTTTTGTTCGTTTGATGAGTTTCACTCTGATTTCAGTTTCGATGCTACCGACAGCTCAGGCCATTAACATCAATTCGATCTATACAGCCGCGTGCCGTCGTGATGTGGGCCTCATCATACAGGTCGATGATCATGCTATCCAGTTTTTGAGTTTGGACGGAGAGATGAAGAGAATTCCGAAACATGAAATAATTTATCTTGCCTATTATCCTAGCGACATTCTTCCCATGAAGGAGTTTAAAAATCCTGAAACTACCGATTTTTATCGTGTTACGACATCGACTTCGAATGGAAAACTGACTCCCCTTGTGAATGGTTGGCCGATTGGATTTACTGAGGACAAAATCGCATTTCTGAGCGTTGATGGGAAGGAATCTGTCGTTGGTCGTCGCAGTATTTTTCAAATCTCTCGTGAAAGAATCAACTCAGCGCAAAAGTTCACCTATCCTCGCGACTTTAAGATATTTCAATTTGTGCATCCGCATCAATTCCGGGATTGCCCGAGTGATCGATTTGGAGGAGGGCAAACTCAAGTATTCCCTCAGCAAATTTTGAGTCAACCCGTTATGATTAAGAGAGAGTTGGATCATTTTCAAGCTGAGGCAGTTCGCCTCAATCGATATTATCGAGAACAGAATTTTTATTCTGTTCCTGAAATCTATGGAAATCTTACTTCGCTGGGATTGTGGCATACCTTTGGATATCGCCATGGAGGGTCCTCTAAACGAGTCAGTAATTTCACGCCGGTTTTAACGGATTCCTATTCATCTGACATTTTTGACTACCAGCACACATTTGTCGCAGGAAGTGCCCCTCTGATGACTTCCTTTCAAGAGGAACCTCAGGTGCATTCGCTCTATGCTTTCAAGGCATCATATTTTCATTTCTCAGCTATGGTAGATCCGAATTTAATTCTGGTTGGACGTAATTACAAATGGCAGTTCAATGACTTTGAGTCTCCAGACGATAAGTGGAACAGCGTAACACAAATTGAAACAGGGTTTGATTTTGGTAATTGGTCGCTGATGTTCTTCCTTGGGGATTCCTATCAAATTGGTGTTTACAATGGCGTTGATATCTCTAGCGAACATTATCCAATTAGTCGAGTTGGCATTCAGTATCGAACTCATCGATTCGGATTTGAATTGAGTGGAGGAAGTGGTTCAAATATTGATGATCGAGGTGGAGGGCTTGTTTACAAAACTAAGTTAGATGGATTGAGAGTCAACTTGTCTGCTTATAAGCTTTTGAAAATAGATTGGGCACTGAGTTTTATCCGGCGAGGTATTGACTTTCAATCGGAGCAATTTTTTTATATTTCCGACGATCAAACTCTCGCGCTTTATGGATCTTATCCGCTTTCGGCTCGATACCGAGTTGGAGGTTTCGTTTCAATAGAGGGCCATAGTAATGAATTCACGCGAGATAGCATCTGGTATTCTGAATCAAACTCCTACTTAAAAATTGGAACCCAATTCTCGCTGAACTTTTGAACTTCCGCTTTCTTTGGTACAGATAGAATTTTCTCCGAAGAACCTGTGAATTCTCATTATGGGATATCTCAGAATTGGATTTTGCCGCCTCAACTGTTTCTCCTGCCAATAGCAATAAGCTATTTGTTGCATTTCTTCTGATACCAATATCGAGTAGTCCGTCAGTTGAAAGTTAGGCAACAATAAGCGAACTGAACCAACGATGATTAGACGTTTCAAGACAGCTTCTGTCCAAGGGACCACAGTACAGGCAAATCCATACTCTATCTCAGAACTCATCAGACTATCAGCTTGTCGGAGTTTCAGGACTTTAGGCGAAGTCCAGTTTTGCCCTCAAAAAAATATCTCGACGAGGGATTGCTTTATAAGTTCATGGTAGCAAAATAGTTCTTTATCCACCGATTTCTGCCACGTAAGCCTCACGGGATGAGGCGCGTTGGTTTGAGACTAGAGACTAGAGACTTGAGACTTGAGAAAATTAAGGCAACAATCATACAACTATCTAAAGGAATATATTATTTTTTCGGATGGGCATAGATACGGCTCATTCTGAATCTTGATTGCGCGGAGGACCTATGGGATTAAGAAAGCTTCCTGAAATCTGCTTAATTCGCCTTCCGATTGTCCCATTGGGTTGCTGGATTTTTTCAGTGTCAATTCAGTTCCCGGCTTGGGCGGCACTCAATTTATCTCAATATAGAACTCAAGTTGAAAATAGTTACTCAGGCTTTGTATCTTCCCAACTGAGTCAGCAGGGATCAAAGACTCTTGAAAAGAATCTACCTTCTTTGGGGGATACGCAACTGACTGCAAATATTTACTCCAATGATGACCGGCGGCCGACCGGCAATCCGTCCTTCCAGGGGTTTCGAACAAACACAGTTGGAGCTTCCGTGGGAATTCAGAAACAGTTTCTATTTGGACCAAAATTGGAGCTCGCTCAACACGTTTCTCATTCGAGCATTGCGGGTGCCTCGTCAGTGAGTCTTCCTTTAGCTGATTATTATGATAGCTATCCAAAATTATCATTAAATATTCCACTTTGGCGAAATCTGTCTGGGTCGGAAATTAAACTTAAAGAGGAATCGCTGAAGGAAGAGGCACGAGCTGATTCTATTCGTACTCATCTACAATCTGTTCAACTGGGCATGCGAGTGAACATGGCTTTCTATTCACTAGCGGCCGCGCGAGAAAGCATACAAGTTCAAAAGGAAATCTTAGATCGTGCGACGGTTATTCTCGATTGGATTACAACAAAATTTAGGCGAAATTTAGTGGACAGCTCTGACTTATATCAATCAGAGGCCGCTGTGACCGCGCGAAAGATGCAACTAGAGGAGGCAATAGCGTGGCTAGGGGAGGCTCAACGTGAGTTTAACATTTTGAGAGGAGTCAATTCGAACGGCGAGGTCCCTGAGGAACTCCAGGTAGAAGTCCTTCCTATCGAAGATTTGGTTAATTTGGGTGATCAAATGAAACAACGAAAGGATCTAGCACTCAGTTATGTTGGAACTAGGATTCAAGAGTTGAATCAAAGAGGAAGAGCACAAATGTCAAAACCAACATTGGATATTGCGGCGGAGGGACAGTGGAGCGGACGAGATGCTCGACTTGACGAAGCACAAAAAGAAATTCTAGATAAAAATCAGACTCTTTTGTTTGTTGGCTTGAGGTTTTCTATGCCACTTGATCCTTCAAAAAGCACAACAGTGGGAGACAGTTTTCAAAAAATGGCAGAAGGCAGCCGGCTTTCAATGCAGTCTCAAGAAAGCGACCAAATGCGAATATGGTCCGATTTTGTAAGCTTAGGAAAATCTCTCCATCAGCAAATCAAGTTAGTTCAACAACTTGAAATCATTCAAAGAAAAAAAGCAGATGAGGAAAGAAAGAAATTAAACGCAGGCCGCTCCACAACCTTTCAGACTTTGAGCTTTGAACAGGACTATAGCGCGGCAAAGAGTCAGCGTATCAATATTGAATTGAAAGCTCGTCAGTATATTGCGCAAAAAAGTCTTTTCGAAGAGGTCCCATAGCAGTTATTGCGAGTTCAACAGGAGATTTTATGAAAATTTGGGAACTTTCCATTCGACGGCCGATTTTCATGTCTTGTATTTTAGTGGCGCTTATTGTCGTTGGGCTTTTCAGTCTCAAAAAATTGCCCCTTGAACTTTTTCCTGACGTCACTTTTCCCGTCGTGACAGTGACCACCATATATCCTGGTGCAGGGCCTTCTGAAATTGAGACTTTGGTAGCGAAACCCTTAGAAGAGGAACTGAGCACATTAGCAGGCTTGAAGGTCGTTCGATCTATCAGCAGGGAGAGTGTCGGAATTGTCGTTGCTGAATTTGGTCTCGATGTTGATATAAAATATGCTGAACAACAAATCCGTGATCGGGTTTCTGCCGCTAAACGAAAGCTTCCAGACGATATCGAAGAACCTGTTATTCGCAAGGTCGATCCTTCTGCTCAACCAATTGTAGTGGTTGCCATTAAGTCAAAATTGGCGGGTGGAAAGCTCTATGATTTGGCGAACGAAGTGATTCGGCCAAAATTTGAACAGCTCAGTCAAGTCGGACAGGTTGAAATATTTGGAGTCAGGAAGCGAGAAATTCAAATCCAATTGGATCGAGATAAACTGCGGTCTCGTCAGATTTCAGTGAGTCAAGTTGCTAGAGCTCTGACAAGATCAGGAGACAATATTCCGGCTGGTAAACTAACTCAGGATGATAGCGAGACTGTCTATAGAACAATGGGTGGATTTGATTCTCTTGGAGATTTGAGTCAGTTTTTGGTGAATTTCTATGGAAATGACGTGTCGACGCGAGTCCGAGATGTTGGCCGGGTTGTCGATACATTGGAAGATGAGAAAATGCGGGCTTATGTTGACGGTCAACCGGCAGCACTTCTTTATGTTTATAAGCAATCTGGCGCGAATACGGTGAAAGTATCAGATGCTATTTTCAAATTGGTTGAAAAGTTGAATTCGGATCAAGCTGGTGTCAAAGATCCTGTATTTAGCGTCGAAGTTGTTCGTGATTTGTCTCGTTTTGTGCGCGCGAACATTTTAGACGTTGTAGAATCAATTGGCTTTGGAATTCTATTAACTGTGATTGTGGTCTTTTTATTTCTTGGGTCGATTCGTAGCACGATCATTACGGGCTTAGCTATACCAGTTAGCTTAATAGGTTCACTCATTTTTATATCGCTTGCGGGCCTCAGCATAAATATTATGACTCTCCTGGCTTTTTCTTTAGCGGTCGGACTTCTGATAGATGATGCGATTGTGGTCAGAGAGAATATTTTTAGGCATCTGGAAATGGGCAAAACGGCTTTCAGAGCGGCACTTGATGGAACCTCTGAAGTGGCTCTTGCCGTGACGGCTGTAACTCTCGCCGTGGTTTCTGTTTTTGGTCCCATTGCCTTTTTGTCAGGTGTTGTGGGTCAATTTTTTAAGGCTTTCGGTCTCGGTGTGTGTTTTGTTATGTTGATCAGTCTCTTTGATGCCCTAAGTAATGCTCCGATGTTGTCGGCCTATTTTGGCGGAATGCATGAGAAAAATTCGAGCGAGAAAATTTCTTGGTCGAGCCCGGTGGCCTCGCTACTCGTCATTTTTGAACGTTTGCAGACGAGGCTTGCGATGGGATACGAGAGGCTTCTTCGTTTAATTTTGAGACACCAGCTTATCACTTTGCTAGGGACTCTCATTGTTGTATTTTTTTTGGGGTACTCGGTTAAGTTCATCCCTAAGACTTTTCTGTCTCCTCAGGATAATGGTGAATTTTTGGTTTCGCTCGAGCTCAAACCAGGAGCTTCTTTGGATGAAACCACGAAAGTGGCTATCGAGGTTGAAAAGCTTATCAAAAGCAATCCCTCTGTCGTTCAGACGATATTGTCGGTGGGAGATACGAGTGGTACTTCATACAAGGCAGATATTTTTGTACGTCTGCTTAAGTTTGGGCAACGTCATCTGACTACGACGGAGGTTAAGGATCAGGTAAGGATCGCCCTCTTGCAATTCTCAAAGGCTGCACCAAAAGTTAAAGATGTAGACATGGTGGGCGCCGGCCAACGCCCATTTGTTTTAAATATTAGAGGATATGACTTAGATGAGGTAAGACTTGTAGCCAATAAGATTTATGAGAAGCTGAAGCAGCATCCTGGGCTGATTGATCCGGAGATCACCGACAAGCCTGGAATTCCCGAGTTCCAAATGAAAATTGATGGAGGCAAAGCTCTCCAGTATGGGGTGACGCCTGCCTTAGTGGGTGCGGAACTTCGGGGTCAAATTGAGGGGCTAACGCCAGCAAAATTTAGGCAAGCTGGTTTGGAGTACGACATTAGAGTTCGTCTTCAGGACGATCAAAGAAATCTAGAGGAATCCTTTCGTCTTATTGAGATACCAAATATCAATGGGAGGTTGGTTCCTCTGCATGAATTTACGTCCTCTAAGAGGGAAACGGGTGCTGCTGCCATCAGTCGTGAGGATCGAGCCAGGTATATCAGCATAGAAGCGGATATTAAACCTAATGGGCCTGGCATGGGGGGAGTGATCTCTGATATTCGCGCTTGGTTTGAGAGTGGAGAGGTTGCCCTTCCTGAGGGAATTAGCTATCGTTTTGTTGGACAGGCTGAAAATTTTCAGGAATTGGGTCAAAGCATCATAGTTGCGGGCATTTTTGCTCTGGTATTTATTTATTTGGTTCTAGCTAGTCTTTATGAATCTGTAGTGACTCCTTTTGTTATCATGCTGGTTATTCCATTGGCGGTATTTGGCGGCTTTTTTGGACTATTTATTATGAAATCTAGCTTAGATCTGTTTTCCATGATCGGATGTATTATGCTAATGGGTCTAGCGACGAAAAACTCAATTATTTTGGTCGATTACATCAATCAAAAGCTTCAGGAGGGATTGGATTTAACTGAAGCTATCGTAAAGGCTGGAACAACGAGACTCAGGCCCATCGTCATGACCTCACTGGCGCTTATCATGGGTATGATGCCAATCGCGATCGGTTTGAATGAGGCCTCCAGTCAAAGAAGGTCATTGGGAATTGCGGTTGTGGGAGGAGTATTCATCTCCACTCTTTTGACTTTAATCGTAATTCCGGCCGTCTTTAGTTATATAGAGCTTGGTCGCCGGTGGATGATCAGTAGAGTTGGTTCGAAAATTGTTAACGCAGATGTTGAGACCAAATGATTTTTTTGTTGCTCTCATTTATTCAAGGTCAACGTCAAGTCCAAGCCAAGCACCGAGCAAGCGTCGATAGTAGTCGTTTTCATGTTCTCTTGTCTCAGTTGAATGACCTGAGTTTTGTGAGTCTGCGATATGTAACGAATCCAGACTACTGTCTTGTTGAATGATGTACTCCATTGTTTGAGTGTATAACCTTTCTGGGTCATCTATTGCAGCCAAGACAGAAGTTCTAACCGCACTGACTATTGTGATCTCACTCGGATCAAGATCTCTAAAATGTCGATAAGTTAACATGGCAGCGTCACCCAATAGATGCGCAATTTCGGCCCTGTTACCGGATTGATTCAATTCGCGAATGACCAAGAGATTGAATTGCAGTGCGCCCCTGAGTGACAGGATTCGATCTGTTGCATGTTGCTCTCGCAGAGTGTAGGTCGCTTGAACGAGATCAGCTTGTCTTTCTAAACTCTGGTGCTCTGGGCTGATGCTGCCATTTTTCCGGGCTAAAGCAAAAGTTGCCCGCCTTATCCGACTGGATATTGGTTCAAGAAAAGGTGCTAGCAAATTAGCTGTGAGAAGAGAAATTTGACCGAAAACGGCCACGGTGAAAGCTGGAAAAAAATCGATGCCCTGATCGTTAACCAGTGCCAAAGTTCCCGCAGTTAAAGCGGAAGTACCTGCTATACCAGCAACGAGATAAAAGTAGCGTTTGCCCCCCGAAAAATTCAGTTTCTCAAACGAAGTTTCGATTGCCTTAGCAAGAGTTCTCTCTAAGCATTCGTCTCCTTCATGACACTCTTTCAAAATGCGATTACGAATTGAATTCCGTGCAAACAATTGAATGTACCATGATTTCAAAACGGGCTGCTGGTCTAGCTGTCTTTTTATTTCAAGTTCAAAAAAATTTGATGCCTTGCTATTGAGAGCGCTTGTGCAAGACGTCTCCTTACCAAAAGACGAAGATCCAGAAAGAACGATAGCCGTGAGACAAAATCTGAGAACTGAGTTTCTTAGCAAGCTGATGGCCACGGTAAAATGCCTCTAAAAAAATTTAGGTTATCGGGTCTATTTAGATTTGATTGCGATCAAAGTCAAAATTGAAAAGCCAGTGTGAAAATAGACCAATGAATATAAGACGGGGAAAAATAAAATTTGCCCTGATTTCGAATCCAGAATCAATTGAGGGCGCAGTAAACTCAGTGTCCGTGATATGCTTACTATCAAAGTCATTCAAAAAATGGGCTCATTCTGAGTTTTTGCCACTTTTAAATTTGTGAGATCCAATTGATTAAGTTCATTGAGTTCCCATCCGATAAATTGCCCATCCTGGAGCATGGAGAAATGAATTTCCCCCAAGGGTATCATGATATTTTCAGATAAAAGAAGATCCAGGCCTTTTTGGCAGAGTTGGCGCATTTTTGGAGATGGCTTTGTTTTTCGCATGATCTTCAAAATATTATCAAACTTTATATTAGAGTACTTGAGATAATTTTCAGGACTGTTGCTTCTGAAAACCTCTAAAGCAGCCAAACATGTTGGTCTATCTAGAGTGACCCCCTTGCGAAATACAGTAGAGGGACGCACTCGGAGATCGTTCATATAAACCCCCTGTTCCTTACCCTCGATGGCAAATTGGAGATTAAGGTTGTCGCTCCATTGTGCTTGAACCCATTCCATCCCTTTTTGGATGTCATCTCCGCCCATTGTGCTAAATGAAATTCGAGCATTTGATAGAATCTCAGATTGGATTCGGGTGGACTTGAGCATCTCCCTGGCCTTGTCTGGATCAAATGGGTAGCAAGAGGACCTTTCTCTGTAGTTCTCGGGAAAACTTGGACAACCTGGTCTGCCGAGAGCGGAGAACAGCCGTTTTAGACTGTCGTAATCAAGAGCCAAAGTCAGGGCATGTCGAAGGTTTGGTTGATCCTTCAGGTCCGGGCCAAAGCCCAAGTAATCAAATCTTGAAAGTGGTAATTGAAAGAAATCAGATCGTTGGCGATATTTCGACAGCAAAGAAGTTGGTACACGACGAAGAAAATTTAAAAATCCGGTCTCGTAGAGGCGCAAAGCCGTTGTATCGTCATTGACGAAGAGAATTTCTACTTCTGGACGGGCGTCGGGATTTGGGTAATACGGATTGGGGCTCAAGCGAATTGAGCCTGATGTCTTCCAGCTGGTAATTTGGTAGGGGCCGTTGACGATCAGTTGGTTGGCCTGTTGAAGAGGTGGGAATTGCCCAGAAAAAAGAGGGGCTGTCGAAGGGGATGCGAGGCGATATTCAAATTCAAAATCGGGCTCTGAAAACTCAAACTGCAATCTTAGATCATCCAAAGCCCTGACTCCCAAATCCTGAGGTTTCAGGTGGCCTGAAAGAATTTCTCGCGCGTTTCTAAGGCTCAACAGCAACTCCGTTTGGGTCGTTTTCAATTCGGGATTCATCAAACGCCGAAAGGCGTGTA
>JADJVA010000010.1 GCA_016716765.1 Bdellovibrionales bacterium
GTATTGGGCATGAGCTGCATAAGGCCCTTTGCTCCCACCGGCGAAACGACATCGAAGCGAAAGGAGCTTTCGGTGCGCATGATCCCCCAAATGAACTCACTTGGCACATTAAAGGTCGTCGCGTATTTTTCGACAGAATCTTTGTAGGCTCTAGGATAGGCATACTCCCACAAATAGCGACTGCCTTCGATTCCACGCTGAGAACGAATATTGGAAAAATTAACGATACTGATGTACGACGACCGATGGTAAGATCTTATCTGCTCATATGAAGCCATTAACATTTTGAGATAGTCTTGATTGCGCGTCCGACGTTCTATTTCAAATAGTTCCCATCGAGCCCATTCACCCAGCCCTACCTGAATAAGTAAGGTGGCCCTCTCAAATCTCAAGCGCAATTCGGGATCGCGAAAATCCGTGGCAACAACAGCCTTCTCCTCATCCGGCGAATTGGTTCCTTCTTCTGTAGCAACAACGTCCGCAGTCTCTTCTTCTTCAGCTGAGACACCGTCCATGGTCGTGTTCAAGCCTTCCTCGGATTCAGCCTCCTGAACTCCCTCTCCCTCTCGCTTTCCGATAATCTCTCCATTGACGTCGAGTTCTTCTTTGAGAGAAACAAGTCCATCCCCATCTGGCATAATTCCCATATATGTAGATGAAGATCCTTCTGCCACCTTCCGAACCGTCTCAAGATTCAAAAATACTTTCTAGGCGATACTTGGCGGTCAGGGTGTAATAATCCCACATCGGATCTTTGGCGATAGCCTCAAAAAGAGTCCTGGCCTCGGTGTACTTATTCATGCGCAAAAGCGCCATGGCCTTCCAGTAATTAATTCTTTCAATGGCAATTTTGTTCCAATAACGACGAGTTTGACGATCCTTCTTTTCATTTAAGATTCGATCAAAACCATTCAGAGCTCCAAGATAATCTCCTTTAAGATAGCGAATCCAGCTCAGGTGCCACTGAGAATCCCGACTCAATCCAGACCGCGGATATTCCTTCAAAAATTGCTCAAACTTACGAGAAGCTCCATCATAATCTTGAAACTGATAACTCAAAAAGGCAGCTTGATAAAGTGCCTCACGCCCCGATCGAGATTTTGGACTTGATTCGTGTGCTTGATGAAAAGCCCCGACCGCAGTCTGATATTCTCCAGCTCTGGCTGCGGCCCTCCCTAACTGCATAAGATACGCAAAGTTCCTTTGGTATTTTTCATAATGTTTAATCAGAAGTTTCAAAGCCTCGTCGACATAGCCGTCATTGACTAAGAAATTAGCCAAAGTCATATCCACTGCATAGAGAGAAGCTTCACCCGTGGCCCGCTTCCTCAATGTTTCAAGTTCAGATCGAGCTCTGTCGGACTTTCCGGCCCACTGCAAACGACGAATTCGCTTCTGCTGATCTCCCGGCGTTGCGAGGCATCCGAGCTTTTCCCATCAAATGGTGACGAGGCTAAGTCGATTCCCCAGTCATCAATGAGCCCATGTTGCGGGTATTTGCTATAGAGACGCCGGGCCCACGCACAAGCTCTCCACTTTCGCCCGCTCTGCATTTCAACCTTCACCAGGCGCCACAAAATTTCGGGATAAGTCTCAGAAGATCGCCAACGCCGTTCTAAATAAGCCAACTCAGGAAGAGCCTTGCTCCACTTCCCTTGATCAATTAACATTTCACTTATCTTAAATTTTGTCTCATAGGCCAATTGACTGGGAGGACGAAGCTTCAAGAGGCGATCGTATTCTCGCTGGGCTTCCTTGAATTCACGCTTTGCCTGAAGAGAGAGGCCTAAAAATACCGCACATAGTACTCGATGGGACTGGGAATAGTAGAGTGCCTTTTCTAGATGGCTCTGGGCTTCATTGTATTTCTGAAGCTCAAATGACAACACCCCGCGAACAAAAGAACTCAAGGCAATGTCCGCGGGTGACAAAGGGCCTTTCATTTGCGTGAGGGTCTTCTCCGCACCCGAATAGTTCTTTTCTTCAATCAGAGCTCTTACCTTGGCGAATAAATTCTGCTGTCCTGAAGTGGGAATGACAAAAAATACCACCAGCGTGAGAACAACAGCTGAGCCGATCCAATGGCGCAAGAATTCCTCCCGTAAAAGGGCCGCAAGAGACAGCCCGTCCCTTATTTTATTAGACTTAGTCACCATGTAAACCTGGACCCTCAAATTATTTGCACATGGTCATTTTGTGCGATGCGCCATTTGAGAGACCAAATCGAAGAGACAAATAAAAAAGAGACTTTAATTTTTGTACGCCGTCCCAGCGGATGGTAGGGGTACAGGCGAATTAGAAATCTGGAGTTCAATCGTGGCTAAGAACAAATCCCTATTCGTCTGTCAGGAGTGCGGAGCACAACGCCAAAAATGGGAGGGGCGCTGCAATGAATGTGGGGCCTGGAATTCACTCGTCGAAGAAAAAATCATCGCTCCCTTAGGCAAAGCATCTGGTCGAGGCTGGACAATCGGAAATAGCGAATCAGACTCTTCCGCCTCGGGACTTCGGGCCTATCGCCTCAATGAAACCTTCGATGAAGGACAGGCAAAACGCCAATCTACCGGAATCGGCGAGCTCGACCGCGTCCTTGGGGTGGGCTCGTCTAGGAAGTTACACTTTGTTGGGCGGAGATCCTGAATGGGAAAAGTACTTTGCTCCTGCAAATGGCAGGAGGCCTAGCCAACGAGGGCAGCCAGATTCTTTATGTATCAGGCGAAGAGAGCGTCCCCCAAACAGCTCTGCGCGCTCGTCGGCTCGGTATTCAGTCAGAAAAAGTGGCCATCGCAAGCGAGAGCCGACTTGAACACATCATCGCACTCGCCCGCTCCCTTCATCCTGAAGTTCTTGTGGTCGATTCGATTCAGACCGTCTACCTCGCCGACATTCCGTCGGCGCCAGGATCTGTCTCTCAAGTGCGAGAGTGCGCAAGTCAATTGATGAGTTTGGCGAAGAGTTCAAATATGGCCGTCCTTATTATTGGTCACGTCACCAAAGAGGGAAATATTGCGGGTCCCAAAACCTTGGAACACATGGTCGACACCGTCTTGTCATTTGAAGGCGATAACAACCACCAATTTCGCTTGCTCCGTGCCCTCAAAAATCGCTTTGGAGCCACAAATGAATTGGGCGTTTTTCAGATGGCGAGCCAAGGTATGACCGAGGTGACCAACCCTTCCGAATTATTTCTAGAAGAGCGCGGCGCCGACCTCATTGGTTCGAGCGTGTTTACTGCGATGGAGGGGAGTCGACCTCTCCTGTGCGAAGTCCAGGCACTGGCCTCCTATTCGCCAATGGCCATGCCTCGCCGAACTTCTATTGGATTTGATTTAGCTAGAATCCATCTTCTTGTGGCAGTTCTAGATAAACATTTGAACTCTCACCTTCATCAAAATGATGTCTTCGTTAATATCGTGGGGGGCCTCAGGCTCACTGAGCCCGCTGCCGATCTTGCCGTTGCTGCAAGTCTGATCTCGTCGATAGGTCAACAGGAACTGGATCCGCGCACTTGTTTTTTTGGTGAGATTGGCCTCACAGGAGAGATCAGGGCAGCCAGTTTGCCGGAAGAAAGAATCCGTGAGGCACTTAAGCTAGGTTTCATGACTTTTGTCTTGCCAGAGTCAAATCGCAAACACGTCGCCCAGCAAATAAAAGAAAAAAAAGATCCGCTGACCACCTTTAAGTTCGTCAAACACATCCGAGATCTAGAAAGAGTCATCGGCAAGCGCACCCAGGCGGCGCAAAAGGGTAAACTGCCCTTAGAAAACTGTCCCACAAATTAGCCCCCCCTTTACTTAGAATTTATAATCCGTTCAATCTCTTCAATCACAAGTGAATTTCCAGGCTCCTTGAGGAGAACTTTTCGATCATTACGAATGTTTTCAGAATAAGTTTCCAAATTGGCGAGAAAGGTGCGCAAACCGCTTTCTGTTATACTCGGCTCACTGATCCCAAACTTATTTTCTGCAATTATCCTTGCATTGAGTTGTTGCTCATAGATCGGTAACGGCAAGGCATAAACAGGCTTTCCTAAGTACATCGATTCTGACAAAAGAGTATGTCCAGCGGTTGAAATGATGCCGTGGGATGCAATCAAGATAGAATCAAATCCGGATTCTCCGTGACGGTAGAAGCGAACATTCTCAGTGTTGCCCGGCAACTCAAACCTTGCTGGCAGAAAAACATGGGCTTCAAAATTTTCAGGAATTGTAGATGCAATGATTCGCATCCATTGATCAATTGGCTGATTGCCACTTTGCTGGGCCGTAACATATACGAGAACCGACGGTTTCGCGCTCTTTGGACTTCCTTTTGCCGCAATAATCTCTGGTCTGATCATAGGTGGCAAGATATCGACATCTTGGTCCGTGTTTCCTTGAGCTGGCTTGACATCAAAAAACGAAACAGCAATTCTCTTTTTGGCAATTGGGAAAAACATGCTTAGACGTTCCACTTCATCCAAATAGGTGGTACCAGCTAAATCGTCAGGAAACTGGCCCGCCAAGTATTTACTTTGTTGGTCCAAAGTAACCAATTTAGTTCGTTTTGCGTAAGCATACTGAGCGCTTACCAATTCGTAGTCACTGATCACCAAATCTGGATTGCCAAAACTCTTTGCTGCTTGGCTCATGGCTTCTGCGTTGATACGGTTGAAATCGACTTTATTTTTATCTGACCGTGCCGTTTGCTCGAAATCGAGTCCACTCGATGTCCCTACATAATACGGATTCGCAACTTCAACTACTTTCAAGTTGGGATAATGAGGATATCGATTTCTAAAAATGCAATACCCTCGCCATAAGTGAAAACCATGACTTGATCACCTTGGTCTAAGAAATGCCGCAAGACGGGTAGTTGTCGGCTTATGTGCCCATTTCCGATTCCACAAATCCCGAAAAGAATCTTCCTGGGCGTATCAGCTTCAGGGTTCGCCTTTCCCGGAGCGGTTGTGCGATGTTGCCTGCGAATAAAAGAGGTCACGCCGTTTAAAGAGGCGGTTACTTTATAGACGGGAATATTTTGAAGGCTCGAAAGCAGTTCCCTTGAAAGTCCAGCCCTGACATCCGCGCCAGTCGTGCCGTCGAAAATGGCTCTATCCCCACCGATTAAGATATCTTCTCTCTGTTTATCCATGAAAAAAGGATACAAGGTGTGAAGGGCACTCATGGAACTCAATTCGGAATAATCTTGGACGCCGTCATTCAATCCCACAAGAAAAATTTTTTTGATTGGAACTCGTGGCGATTTTGCGTAGAATTCGGATGGCAGCTGAAATGAAATCCGATCTCCGAACTGATGGGCATTCATTTTTTTAACGGCAGACCATCTCCCAATGTCTTGGGATCGAACAGTAATGGTTTTGGTTCCGGCGATGGCTTCCATCACTCCATTGCTACCAATGGTAATCAATGTCTTGTCGCCAGAAAAGATTTTCATTCCGTGATGGATTGCATGATTTAAAGCAAGAGATGTCTTACCCGATCCTGGCGCACCAACGAGCAGAACGTATCCGTCCTTTTCATTTCCAATGCAGGCAGCATGGACGGGATAAATTCGATTGTTCAGCCATTCTTTGCGAGCAGCACCATACAAGAGGTGTATGAAATCAGGTGGCAGTTTCGAGCCCCAGCGCGCAGAGATGGTCACTGCGCCTCTCTGTTGCTCCAATCGTATGCTCGAAGAATCACCTTCAATATGGTTCAAAAAAAGATTTGGCCTACAAGTTCCTGAAGAACACTCTCTGAATCCTGGTAGATGCGCTGACAAATTCACCAAGTCTTCTCGAGTCAAATGAAATGGGGTGTTGCTTTTAAATTCGACGGTAACACCGCCCCCCAAAGTCCAGGTCTTTCTCTCTAATATTTCCTCCTTGGACGACCCTGCAAACTCAATGTAACCACCTGATAGGAGTGCGCCACACTTGGCTGCAGAATTAGAGATAGCAATTGGGGGTTGGCCTGCTGGCTCAATTGCGTGGGCAGAGCTCGCGAGAAAAGAAGATGCTGAAATGGCAGCGAACAGCCACAGACAGAAAGCATTTTTGAGGGGGCTAAGTTTACTTTTTATCATGGTCTTGCACCCATTTCCTCACGATTTCAGCCAAGTCCTTAATTCCATTTTGGCCATATTCATCAACAAGCCTTTCAATTTTCAGACTCGACTGCGGGTACAATGAGGACTTGACTTTCTCAGCCAAGACATGGCGCAATCGTTCTTGATACGTACGACTCTCTAGGACCATGAGCATCTTGGATTTAATTTCATTCATCACCGTTTCTTGCGGGCGAAAATAATCAATCTCTGGCCCGTCAGTGAAATCATTCCAGTCTAGCGACCAATCCACCATATCTCGGCGTTTGAGCAGTTGAATTTGCTGTCCCTGTGAATCATTCGTCGGCGGTAGCCACACGACTGGAACGCCTGCCGAGGAAGCTTCAATTAAGTTGCCTAGTCCCGAGGTCATAAATGCTACGCGCACTTGTTCTAAATGATTTTGAATATGACCTGGGCTTAACGTCGCAGCATTCAAGCGCTTTGGCATTTCTTTTGCGAATTTTGGATTGGTTGCGACGATGATTTCTCCGGTTTGATCTGCGACAGCCAACGCACAGCTTTCGGCTAGGAGGTTCGCAAACTTGGACATGAGATCATTTGAAACAAAGGGGTTGCTCAATCCGCCCAGGTTGACAAGAACTGCTTGTTTTCGTTGATGCAAGAACGACGGTTCAAGGGCTGAACGATCGGTGCAACGACTGCCGTCTTTCCGGAAAAAGAAAACGTGCGCCTTCAATTCTTTCTCTGACTCCCACAAAATCTTGTGCCACATAAAGATCCACAAGAGCGGAGTTTTCAGGAAAGGGCTTCCAAAACCATGTGAGTGGATCATAGACGCCTACCTTGTATCCTTCTTCCTGGGCGACGCGTGCGTATCGAAAATCCGAAGAGGTGAAAAAATGGGTGTACCGCGATGAAAGGCGGCGAAGATGTTCACGAATTTTGGGGTCAGAAGTCGAGTCTTCCAGCCTGACAATATCGTCATAAGGAAGAGAATTTTGAAGCGCCAGCGTATGGCCTTCACCAAGGTAGCCCATGAGTTCCATATGAGGACGCAGTTCCAGAAATAATTGCGCAGTCGCTGCCGATGGGCCAAATCAAAAGCCTCGGCATTCATGAGAGTTTGCCGCATTGACCGTTTGCCCAGCAAAGTACGCTGGAAAGAAAGCACAAAAAGAAAAACAAAGGTCGCTTGCGTTTTATTTTTCAATCCCGTTTTATTCATCGCCAAACCAACTGTCTAAACCGTAGAGCTTGCGTCCAAGCAAAGTCAGATTTTCCTCACTGTGTCGAAGACTGTGTTCATAGCGAGGCCTGGCTGTCGCTCGAAGCCCTGCATCGTGATTGTTCCAACCAATCCCTTCGCGGTAATATTTGAGCCTCAGATCCGCGAGGCTTGGATCATTCTGTGCCGGAGTAAAGGTCAATAGAGCCGCATATCGAGTTCCACTGGGGTCCCCTCGAAATCGGCTGTGAGTTGTCCGAGAATCCCAGATAACGATTTGCCCTTCTCTCAGTCTCAACGCAACAAAAGGCAGCGCCTCTGTTCCCTATTCTACAAACCCAGCATTGGGTTTGGTCCACTAAACTATATTCTTGGAAGGAAAGATGGGACTTGGGCACCAAAGCCAATGTGCCGGTGCCCTCATTCATATCGCGCAATGCGAGCATTGCTTGAACATTGAAAAACCCGGGGTGCTGAATTGGATTCTGGTCCACGTGCGGGGGAAGCGGCTTTTTCTCCTTCGTTCGAGTTCCAATACATCACTC